>JASHWN010000027.1 GCA_030044035.1 Xanthobacteraceae bacterium | reverse complement strand
CTGCTGACCGAATATTGCTGGGGCGAGACCTGGGGCGACGAGACCTTGAAGCCGCGCGAGCGCTCGATCCTTAATCTCGGCATGATCGCCGCGCTCGGCAAAATGGAAGAGTTCGCCACCCACGTGCGCGGCGCGCTCAACAACGGTTTGACGCCGAACGAAATCCGCGCCGTGCTGACGCAAGTCACGATCTATTGCGGCGCGCCGATCGGCGTCGACTGCTTCCGCGTGGCGCGGCCAATCATCGCCGAGCATGAGAAGAACAAGAAATAGCAAACGCGATGCTTGATCAGCCAGCCCAAAGCCGAGCCAAACGAAAACAAGCCGGCCCGCCGCTCGATTTTCAGGACCATCTGGCGCGGCTCGAGGCCGAAGGTTTGCTGGTCCGCGTCGAGCGGCCGATCAACAAAGACACCGAGCTGCATCCGCTGGTGCGCTGGCAGTTTCAGGGCGGGCTTGGCGAAGACGAGCGCCGCGCCTTCCTGTTCAGCAACGTCACCGACGCCGCCGGCCGCCGCTACGACGTGCCGGTGGCGATCGGTGCGCTCGCGGCCTCGGCGCGCATCTATGCGGTCGGCATGGGCCGGCCGGTCGATGAGATCGGCGACGCCTGGCTCAACGCCATCGCCAATCCGATCGCGCCGCTCGAGGTGACGGCGGCGCCGTGCCAGGAGGTCGTCATCACCGGCGACGACCTGCGGCGGCCGGACGGTGGACTGAAAACGCTGCCGGTGCCGATCTCGACGCCCGGCTACGACGCCGCGCCGTACCTGACGGCGACGCTGTGCATCACCGCCGATCCGGACACCGGCATCCGCAACATGGGCACCTACCGGGCGGCGCTCAAAGCGACCGACCGGCTCGGCGTGCGCATGGCGGCGCGCGTCGGCGGCGCCGGCGGCTACGTGCATTGGCAAAAATACCGCAAGCTGAAAAAGCCGATGCCGATCGCGATTGTGGTCGGCTGCGCGCCGGTGGTGATGTTCACCGGGCCGCAAAAGCTGCCGATCGACCGCGACGAGATGGCGGTGGCGGGCGGGCTCGCCGGCGCGCCGATCCGCATCGTCAAGGCCAAGACCGTCGATCTGCACGTGCCGGCCGACGCCGAGCTCGTCTTCGAGGGGCTGATCGATCCGGAACTGCTCGAGCCCGAAGGGCCGTTCGGCGAAAGCCACGGCCATGTCGCGCTCGAAGGCTTCAACATGTCGATGCGCCTCACCGCGATCACGCGCAAGCGCGCGCCGGTCTATGCGTCGATCCTGAGCGAGGTGACGCCGAGCGAATCGAGCGTGATGAAGCGCGTCGCCTACGAGCCGCGCTATCTCGCTCACCTGCGCGACACGCTGTCGATCAAGGGCGTGCGCAGCGTCGTCATGCACGAGCCGCTGACCAACTTGCGCACCGTCATGTTCGTGCAGTTCGCGCCCGGCGTGCCGCGTACCGAAATCTGGCGGGCGCTGCACGGCGCCGCCGGCCTGCAGGCCGACATCGGCAAATACGTCATCGCGGTGAGCGAAGACATCGACCCGCACAATCCCGATGCCGTGTTCTGGTCGCTCGCCTACCGGGCCAATCCGGTCGAGGACGTGTTCGTCATGCCGCACCGCTCGCAGGGGCACGGGCCGAAAGCCCCCTCCCTACCCTCCCCCGCAAGCGGGGGAGGGATGGGTGGAGGCGAAGACTCGACGCTGTTGATCGACGCGACGTTGAAGGAAGCAGCGCCTCCGCTCGCCTTGCCGAAGCGCGAGTTCATGGAGCGCGCCAAACAAATCTGGGAAGAGCTCTGCCTGCCGGCGCTCAAGCCGCAGTCGCCGTGGCACGGCTATTCGCTCGGCGACTGGGACGCGGTGTGGGACACTTACGCCGAGCGCGCCGTCACCGGCCAATGGGAAACAACCGGCCGCGAAACCTTCGCCCGCCGCCGCCGCGGGCTGACGCCGGAAACGCCGGTGAAGAGCGTGAAGGAGTGAAACTTCATCTCTTTCCGGCCTTGGAAGGGTAATAGGCATCGGTGGGCCATTCGGCAGGATCGCCTGGCCCGTGGTCGCGGACTTTCACACAATAGTGGTTCCGCCTCATGATTGAGCCTAAGTATTTGATATACAGGGTAAAACATACGAAAATGATAATGCATGGTTGATTTGTGCCTTGATGAGGCATATATAGTCGATTTGATATAACCATACTTTTATTATAGGGTCTTTATATGCCCTATGGAGACACGAAATGAGCGCTAAATATAATGCAACCTTCAAGACAATGGGTCCCCGAGCAGCCCAGCTCGTCACGGAACTCTATGAACGGCGTCGTCCAAACTTCACCCTGTCCGAAGTCGAAAACATCACGGGTCTATCCAAGCCCGCAGCTCGCAGCTTGATATCAAAAGCGCGCAAGCGAGGATTAGTCACACCGCTCAAGCCGGGTCTTTATAGCCTAGTGCCATTCGAACTCGGTCGAGCCACAGAGCATGTTGGAAACCCCTATTTGATCGCCGAGGAAATTATAGGCAACCAACCACACTATATTTCTCACGGATCAGCATTTGAAATGCACCGTATGGTGACACAGCCGACCTTTATCATCTACGCATCCTGCGTGCGCCGTATTCGCCCCCAAATCATTGGGGGCTACGCCTATCGCTTTATCCGCATCAACAGCGAACAAATATTTGGACTCACTAGAATTTGGGTTTCCAAAGAAAACGCTGTCACCGTGAGCGACTTAGAAAGAACGATTATTGATGGTCTAAGACAACCTTCCTACGTCGGTGGAATCAGCGAAGTTGCAAAAGGTTTATGGATTAAACGCGAGAGTATTTCGGTTGACAAGCTCATTCAATACGCAAAACGATTGAATATCGGAGCAGTTATCCGACGCCTAGGATATCTGCTGGAGCTCTACGATCTAGCGGAGAAAAGCGTGCTCGACCCGCTTCGCGAGTCGCTTTCAGCCACATATCATCGGCTTGATCCTATTTTGTCGGCACAGGGTCCTTTCCTCGCACGATGGCGACTTCAATTGAACGTATCGCCAGAAGAACTCCGTTCTTTAGGGAGCACCTAATGATTCCGCAACGCAATCTGTCTTTGATTGCCAACAAAAATGTTGCAGCAAACGGTCGACGTATACAGGAAGCAGTGATTGAGCGTGACTATTGCTTAGCCTGGTTCCTCAGCGAACTTGCTGGCCACGCTTTGCGTGATGCTCTAGCGTTTAAGGGAGGCACGGCTCTACGGCGATGTTATTTTTCCGATTATCGGTTTTCAGAGGATCTAGATTTTACGCTCATTAACCCGATTGAATTTCCGGAAATTCGCAAAGGACTGGACGCAATATTTACTGCCGTCGAAACCAAAAGCGGCATTAAATTCATATTTGAACGCCAAGACGAGCAGCATCAGAATTCGCACACTTTTTATCTTGGGTATCAAGGGCCACTTCCAACCCCGAACAACGTCAAGGTCGATATTACCATTAAGGAGAAAATCTGTCTTCCGCTGGAAGAAAGGCCAATTCTAAAATCGGACAAATTGTATAGTGATCTGCCGGAGGGACAGACCATTAAGACGTATTCCCTCTCCGAAATTGGAATTGAAAAGCTGGCGGCGATTACAGACAAGGCCCGGAACGAACCACGCGATCTTTACGACCTCTGGTATCTGATCGAGTTCGCTGACCTTGCATTTACAGACCTTCGATTGGAGCTAGAGAACAAACTAAAGTTTCGTGGTCGAAATGTAGATGGGATAGAAACGGCACTCGCCGAAAAGCGGAATCGACTTGAACAGCTGTGGACAAAGCGCTTGTCTCATCAGATGAGCAAATTACCTGGCTTCGATGATGCGTTTCGTGTCGTTAGCAGGGGCGTCCGCGGCTTGTGAAGTTAGTTTTTTCATCCCGACGTTCTCGCCGCGCGCAAGGGGAGAAGGGGGCAAGGGTCACCGCGGCCTTACCACCGTATCGACCAGGGCCGGCTTGCCGGCTTTCACCTGGGCGATGGCGCGGCGAAGGGCTGGCGCGATGTCGGCGGGTTTTTCGATCGGGCCTTCGGCGTACCAGCCCATGCTTTTCGCCAGCGCGGCAAAATCCGGCTCGGGGCCGGCGATGTCCTGGGCGATATAGGCGCGCTCGACCGGCGTGCCGCGATGCTGGGCGACGCGGATCTGGTGCTCCCAGTCGTTGTAATAGGCGCGGTTGTTGTACATGACGATGAGCATGGGGATGTTGTTCTTGGCCGCGCTCCACAGCGCGCCCGCATCGAACATCAGATCGCCGTCAGGCTGGATGTCGACCACGAGCCGGCCGGTGCCGCGATGTGCAAGCGCCACCCCGACCGAGGTGCCGAT
>JASHWN010000262.1 GCA_030044035.1 Xanthobacteraceae bacterium | reverse complement strand
GCACCGGCGCGGCGCGAGGCTCTCAGCATGGCTTGCAACGGATTTTTAGCGCCCGACAACGAGCCGAACCTTTTGCAATCGCGATGTTCCGGCATTGGCTTGATGGGGCAGCGAGTGTAACACACGGGCTGGCGTTTACCCGGGCTTTATGGCGGGGGGCAATTGGGCTATCCGACAACGGGCGGTGTCACGCTGTTGCCGCAATCTGCGTCGATTGACCGTCCAACCGGGGGTATGCGCGGCTCGTGCGGCGACCGATAGGGGCATCCGCGCCGCTTTAAGACCAGTCATCACAGCTCGGACCGAAGAAAATCGGCTAAGGTCGATTTGGCGGCCGGCAGCATGAAGAGGGACTGCTTCTCATGACCTATCGTAACGCGTGGGCACCGGCGCGGCCGAGCGGCCGCCCGTTCGGTGCTATCGCCAAAACGGCCATCAAGACAGCAGCCAAATCAACAGTCCTTGCCGCAGCGCTCGCCGTCGCGTCGGGGTCGATCGCGCTCGCCCAGGCGCCGAAAAAGAAGCCGGCGCCTGCCCAGCAGGCGCAACCGGCGCAGCAGGCCGCGCCGGCGCCGCCGCAAGCGCAGCAGCCGCAGCAACAGCAGGTGCAGCTGATCTATTCGCCGTGGACCAAATTCTGCCTGAGCGGCAATGAGGCAGGCGGTAAGAAGGTCTGCTTCACCGGCAAGGACGCCCGTATCGAGTCCGGCATGCTGGTGGCTTCCGCGGTGCTGATCGAGCCGGAAGGCCAGCCGAAAAAGATCTTTCGCATAACGGTGCCGCTCGGCATGGCGCTCGCCAACGGCACGCGCGTGCTGGTCGACCAGAACCAGCCGCTCACCGCACCGTTTTCGTTCTGCGTCCCGGCAGGCTGCATGGCCGACTACGACATCACGCCCGAAACCATCGCCAATCTGAAGAAGGGCAAGGGCCTCTACATTCAGGCCATCAAGGTGGACGGCCAGCCGCTCACCGTGCCGCTGCCGCTTGCCGACTTCGCCAAGGCCTATGACGGCCCGCCGACCGATCCAAAGGTGTTCAAGGAAGAGCAGGACAAGCTGCAGTCGGAGCTGCAGAAGCGCGCCGAGGAAGCCCGCAAGAAGCTCGAAGAGGCCAATCCGCCCGCTCCCGGCCCCGGCCCTGGCGCCGCCGCCGCGCCGCAGGGCAAGACGCAGTAGCGCCCTTTACCTTTTATCAGTGTTGCATTGAAACGATGCCCGGCCTCGTGCCGGGCATCTTCGTGTTTTGCGTTGCGCGATCGTCTGGAACGAGCCTTCAATGCCGCATCGTCGCCCGCGGTCGATAGTTTTTGCCGTCTCTGACAAACACTTCGGCGACCTGCGGATGGCGCACCGGCTCGCCGCTGGTGTCGGGCAGCAGGTTCTGCTCCGACACATAGGCGATGTATTCGGTCTGATCGTTCTCGGCGAACAGATGGTAGAACGGCTGATCCTTGCGCGGGCGCACCTCCGCCGGAATCGATTGATACCATTCCTCGGTATTGGCAAAGACCGGATCGATGTCGAACACCACGCCGCGGAACGAATAGACGCGGTGGCGCACGACTTGGCCGATCTGAAATTTCGCGATCCGAATTTTTTCCATCTGCGCGCTCTTGCTGGCCCGCACCACAGCTGCATCCTCCGTCATGCCATGCATCATGCAAGCGCCGTGCCGTGCAACGGCCTTAACGCGTACATCGCGCAGAACGCGCTCATAGTCCATAGCGTGCCGCCATGTCGGGGTCCTTGGCGGCGACCAGACGCGCTAGGTCGAGCATGACTTTGGCCTGTTTCCAGGTGGCGTCGTCCTGCATCTTGCCGTCGATCATGACCGCGCCGCTGCCATCCGGCATGGCGGCGACGATCCTTTTGGCAAACGCGACCTCGGCCGGATCGGGCGAAAACACGCGCTTGGCGATCGGCACCTGGCTCGGATGCAAGGTCCAGGCACCGACGCAGCCCATCAGGAAGGCGTTGCGGAACTGCGCCTCGCAAGCCGCCGGATCGGCGAAATCGCCGAACGGACCGTAGAACGGCTTGATGCCGGCAGCCGCGCAGGCATCGACCATTTTGGCGATCGTGTAGTGCCAGGGATCCTGCTGATAAGCCGCGCGTGCAGCGCCGGCTGCCGCGGCATCGGCCAACACCTTGTAGTCGGGATGACCGCCGCCGACGCGCGTCGTCTTCATCGCCCGCGATGCCGCCAGATCGGCCGGACCGAGGCTGATGCCGTGCAGGCGCGGCGAGGCGGCGGCAATCGCCTCGACATTGTTGACGCCTTCCGCGGTTTCCAGGATGGCGTGGATCAGGATCGGCTTTTGCACGGCGTGTTTGGCTTCGAGCTGGGCCAAGAGCTGATCGAGATAATGAATGTCCCACGGCCCCTCGACCTTCGGCAGCATGACCACGTCGAGCTTGTTGCCGACGGCGGCGACGATCTGAGAAATGTCGTCGAGCATCCACGGTGAGGCGAGCGCATTGATGCGCGTCCACAGCCCGGTGCCGCCGAAATCGCACATCTGCGCCATGGCAATGAAGCCTGAGCGTGCCGCCGCCTTGGCGTCCGCCGGCACCGCGTCCTCGAGATTGCCGAGCACCACGTCGACGTCGCCAATGAGGTCGGGAATGCGGCTGCGCACCTTTTCGACGTGCGGCGGCACGAAATGAATCATGCGCTCGAGCCGCAGCGGCAATTCGCGCAGCGGCGCCGGCGCGCCGATCGCCAACGGTTTGAAGAAATTGCGCGGCAGCTTCATGCGGCGAACCAGAACGCGACGGGCGCAAACGAGGCTGCGCCGTTGCGGCCTAGCCGCACTACAGGCGCCAATGCTGCCGCACCATGGCGCCGAACCCGCCCGGCTGCAACTAGGCGCAATCAGCCGCTTCTGTCGCGCCCGCCGCCGCGGGCACTGCCGCGGCTCGCGTTATCGCGGCGAACCGGCCGTGATCAATGCGTCTGCACCACGTCGTCGTCGCCGCCGCCCAGCGACTCGATGGTCAGCTGCAGCAGCTGATACGCCTTGAGGTCCAGCGT
>JASHWN010000261.1 GCA_030044035.1 Xanthobacteraceae bacterium | reverse complement strand
CCATATGACGAGCAGCGCCACCAGCATGCCGGCCGGATAAACAAAGGCGCCGATCCGCTCGCGCCGCGCGCGCTCGCGGCGCCGGCGCTGGATGCCGGCCTCGAGGTCGCCGCCGGCCGCCGGGGCCCCGGCGAAGGCGGGCGAAGAATTGGCCGCTTCGGTCATGGTGCTCTCCTCTCGCGCGCCGGCTTCAGTGCTCGCGCAGCACGCCGCGCGCCAGGAACAAATCCAAAATCTGCCGGCTGTAGTCGGCGAATTCCGGCGTCTCGCGCATCGCCAATGTGCGCGGCCGCGGCAGCTTGATGTCGATGATGCGGTCGATGCAGCCCGGCCGCGGCGTCATGACGACGACGCGGTCCGACAGAAACACCGCCTCGGCGATGCTGTGGGTGATGAACAGCACCGTCATGCGGCGCTCCGTCACCAGCGCCTGCAGATCGAGCACGAGCTGGTCGCGCGTGAGCGCATCGAGCGCGCCGAACGGCTCGTCCATCAACAGATGATCGGGATGGTGGATCAGCGCGCGGCAGATCGAGACGCGCTGACGCATGCCGCCGGACAGCTCATGCGGAAAGCGGTCTTCGAAGCCGGTGAGGCCGACGGTCGAAAGCAGCTCGCGGGCGCGCGCCTCGGCCTCCTTGCGGTTCATGTTGCGCGCTTCCGCCTGCAGCATGATGTTGCCGAGCGCGCTGCGCCACTCGAGCAGGACCGGGTTCTGAAACACGATGCCGATGTCGGTACGCGGCCGAGTGACGGTGCGGCCGCGCACCCGCACCGCGCCGCTCGACGGCGGCAATAATCCTGCGGCGATCATCAGCAGCGTGCTCTTGCCGCAACCGCTCGGGCCGACATGGGAGATGAATTCGCCGCGGCCTTGGCTGAGCGAAATATCGTTGAGCGCGCGCACTTCGCCGTCGCGCGTCGCATAGACCTTGGACAGATTCTCGATGCGCAGATACGCCCGATCGTCGTCGACGGCAGCGGTCACGCTCAACTGCGCGCTCAAGCCTGTTGCGGCGGCACGTACTCGGCGCCGGTGGGAACGAATTCGTTGCTAAAGACCTGATCGGTGGTCAGCGGCGCGGTGACGCCGCCATATTGCTTGAGCACCGCGATCGCCGCGGTCCAATCGTCCTTGGAGCCCCAGCACAGCGGCTTGCCGCGCGTATTCGGCGTCACCCAGGTCTTCCAGGAGACCTCGAATTCCCGCTTGATGATCTCGACATTGACCGTCTCGGAGTATTTTTTGACGGTCGCCGCCGCCTCGTCGGGATGTTGGCGGCCATAGAGGAAGCCTTTGATGGTCGCCGGCACGAAAGCGCGCAGGATGTCGGGGTCGCTCTTGATGAAGTCGTTGTGCGCGATGATGCCGTTCGAGACCACGCTGACGCCGTAATCGGCAAACCAGAACACGCGCACCTGCTTGCCGCCCTGAATTTCGATGATCGGCACATAGCTCTGCACGTAGGCGCCGATGGCGTCGACCTTGCCGCTGATCAGCGCGGGACCGAGGCTCGGCGGCGCCAGATTGACGATGGTGATTTTCGAGACGTCGAGCTTGGCGCCTTTGACGAAGGCGGGCCATTGCTGGAATTGACCGCTGCCGGCGATCATCGCCAGCGTTCTGCCCTCGAGGTCCTTGGCCGACTTTATGTTGGAATCCGCGAGCACCATGATGGCGGAGGGGTTGCGGCGATAGACGCTGCCGATGGTCTTGATCGACATGCCTTTGGCGATGCCGTTCGAGGCGGCGTAGCCGTCGGCGAAGCCGATTTGCGTTGCCTTGTTGGCGACGAGTTGCGCGGTATTGCCCGAGCCTTTGCCGGGGGTGATGGAGACGTCCAGTCCGGCGTCACGATAAAAGCCTTGGTCGTGAGCGATCAGGAAGCCGACATTCGGGCCTTCGTAGATCCAGTCCAATGTCATGCTGACCGGCTTGAGCGCTGCCGCGGCGCGCGCCCGCAACGGCGCCAGCGGCACGGCCAGCGCTGCCGCGGCGAGCGCCGAGCGATTGAGAAAGCGACGGCGCGACATCGACCTGCGCTGCACAGCATGGGAGCTCATGAGGTCCTCCGAACGATTGGCGTACCGGGATGCAAACAGCATACAGGCAAGGCGACGGCGCTGTCACCACGCGGCATGTCGCCGCTTCTCAAGAAAGCAAAGAACGTGCCGGCAAGCTCAGGTGGTACGGCAAATGGCAGTTGCCTCACGGGCGGAAATTGCCGACCATCGGCGGACATCGCACGCGTGCACTTTCGTGAGGAATTGCAATGGCCAACAAGGATCTTCGGGATTGGATCAAAGGCATCGAAGCCGCCGGCGAGCTGAAGATCATCGAGGGTGCCGAGCCCAAGGAGGAGATCGGCGGCTTCGTCGACATCTATCAGCGCCAAATGGGCAACCCGGCGTTGTTGTTCGACGACGTGCCGGGCTTCCCCAAGGGCCACCGCATTGTCGCCAATATCCTCACCTCGGTGCCGCGCATCAACGTCGCGCTCGGGCTGCCGCCGCAAGCCTCCGAGATGGAGCTGATCCAATGGTGGCGCAACTACATGAAGCACGCGCCGTCGCATCAGCCGCGGCCGGTCAATGGCGGCCCGCTCAACGAAAACGTATTCGAAGGCAAAGACGTCAACATCGAGAAGATACCGACGCCGGTCTGGCATGAGCACGACGGCGGTCCCTACATCGGCACCGCCTGCATGGTGGTGATGAAGGATCCGGATTCCGGCTGGCTCAATTACGGCTGCTACCGCATCCAGACCCATGCGCCGGACGTGGCCGGCATCATGATGTCGCCCGGCAAGCACGGCCGCATCATCATGGGCAAGTACCACGACCGCGGGGAGCCGTGTCCGGTCGCCGTGGTTGCCGGCATGCATCCGGCGCTGTTCATGCTCGCCGGGCTGGAGATTCCATACGGCAAGAACGAGATCGAAGCCGCCGGCGGCATCCTCGGCGAACCGGTCGAAGTGATCAACATGCCGCGCACCGGACTGCCGGTGCCGGCCAATTCCGAAATCGCCTTCGAGGGCTTCATTCATCCCGGCGACAAGCTGCAGGAAGGCCCGCTCGGCGAGTGGACCGGCTATTACGCGTCCGGTAGCGCGCCGGAGCCGGCGATCCGCATCTCAACCATGATGCACCGGAACAATCCGATCCTGATGGGCGCCATTCCGGCGGTGCCGCCCAACGACAACACGTTTTACCTCGGCACCTACCGCTGCGGCGCGGTGTGGAATCAGCTCGAAGCCGCCGGCATCCCGGAAGTCAGAGGCGTCTGGGCGCACGAGGCCGGCGGCAGCCGCTTCATGCTGACCATCGCGATCAAGCAGCTTTACGGCGGCCACGCCAAGCAGGCCGGCATGGTGGCGTCGCACTGCCACGCCGGCGCCTACTGCAACCGCTGGACCATCGTGGTCGACGAGGACATCGATCCGACCAACATCAACGACGTGATCTGGGCGATGTGCACGCGCTGCGACCCGCGCATCCAGGTCGACGTCATCCACGGCGGCTGGAGCTCGGCGCTCGATCCGATGTGCTACGACACCGAAAAGGACCGGCGCAACTCGCGCGTCGTGATCGACGCCTGCATTCCGTTCAATCGGCAGAAGACGTTTCCGATCATCGCCCGCGCCAGCAAGGCGCTCGACGCCCGCATGCGCGCCAAATGGGCGCACGACCTGCCGAAGGGGTTTTAGGGCGCGTCCTCTCCATTTACTGCGTTCGCGTGGCGTGATATATCTAACGCATGATCGTTGCTGCCACGACTCGAAAGCGCAAAGCCACATCGAAGACTCCCGCCGCGGGAGCCTGGGGCATGGGCGCTTGCTGAGGTCAGCGTAAGAATTTCCCGAGGCCCCGCCGCAAGGACGGGGCCTTTCAGTTCCGGGCGCCTGTCCTCCGGCCCACCTGATGGAGCGGAGCATGCGCCTTGAAACAAATCAAATCAGCGAAGCCATAGCAGCGACGAACCTGCCCCAAGCTTCGACCGCGCTGTTGCGCGATTTCCGCGGTCGGTTGCAGACCGCTCACGCCGCGCTGAAGGCGGCAGGCCGCGAGCTGAACCTGACGCGCGGCAAACCTGCGACGGAGCAGGTCGCACTTTCCGACGCGCTATTGACCGCGGTTACAAGCCGGG
>JASHWN010000260.1 GCA_030044035.1 Xanthobacteraceae bacterium | reverse complement strand
TCAAGGAGCGGCAGGCGTTCGCGCTGTGGCAGAAGGATCGGCACGTCAACGTCATCGCCGACGACGGCACCGTGCTCGAAGCTTTTGTCGAGCGGCGCTACCTGACGGTGCCGCTCGTGGTCGGCAAGGGCGCCGAGCATCAAGCCAAGGATTTTCTCGCCGTCGTCGGCCGTTATCCGCAGATTCGCGCACAGCTGCGCGCCTCGATCCTGGTGGCGCAGCGGCGCTGGAATCTGCTGCTGCAGAACGGCATCGACGTCGAGCTGCCGGAGACCGACGTCGCATCCGCGCTGGACCGGCTGGTCGCGCTCGACCGCGACAAGAAGCTCTTGTCGCGCGACATCGCGCTGGTCGATCTGCGCTTGCCCGACCGCGTCACGGTGCGGCTGTCGGACGCTGCCGCGCAGGCGCGCGAGGACGCGCTCAAGGACCACAAGCCGAAGAAGGGGGGCAGCGCATGAGTGCCCTCCATTACGGCCTCACGCCGAAAATGAAGCCGATCTCGCCGCGAAGGAGCGCACTGGTCGCCGCGCTCGACGTCGGCTCCAGCAAAGTCGCCTGTCTGATCGCGCGGCTGCGGCCGCATCCGCCGCAGCAGGCGCTGCGGCGCCGCAGCCATGCCGTCGAAGTCATCGGCTTCGGCCATACCGAGGCGCGCGGCATGAAGGCCGGCGCCGTCGTCAATCTGGCGCAGGCCGAAGAGACGATCCGGCTTGCCGTCGACAGCGCCGAGCAGATGGCCGGCGTCGAGATCGATTCCGTGGTGCTGGCATTGTCGGCCGGCCGGCTCGCCAGCGAGCTGTTTGCCGCCGACGTCGACATCGTCGGCGCGGCGGTTTCGGAGAGCGACATCGCCCGCGTGCTGGCCGCCGGCAGCCGGCATTCGCTGCGCCACGGCCGCGCCGTCCTGCATTCGCTGCCGGTCGGCTATTCGATCGACGGCACCGACGGCATCCGCGAGCCGCGCGGCATGCTCGGCAGCCGGTTCGGCGTCGATATGCACGTCGCCACGACCGACACCGCCGCGGCGCGCAATCTGATGCTCGCGGTCGAGCGCTGCCATCTCGCCGTCGAGGCCATGGTCGCCAGTCCCTACGTCGCCGGGCTTGCGGTGCTGGCCGACGATGAAGCCGATCTCGGCGCCGCCGTGATCGACATGGGCGCCGGCACCACCACCATGGCGGTGTTCTTGCGCGGCCGGCTCGTCCATATCGAGGGCTTTGCGCTCGGCGGCCAGCACATCACCACCGACATCGCGCGCGGGCTCAACGCCCGCATCGCCCACGCCGAACGCATCAAGACGCTATACGGCAGCGTGCTGGTCGGCGGCCAGGACGAGCGCGACATCATCACCGTGCCGCCGATCAGCGACGACCAGCGCGACACCGCGCAATTCGTGTCGCGGGCGACGCTGGTGCACATCGTCAAGCCTCGCGTCGACGAGATTCTCGAAATGGTGCGCGACCGGCTCGCCGCCTCGCCGTTTGCGGCCGAGCCGCGCGGCCACGTCATTCTCACTGGCGGCGCCGGCCAATTGACCGGCCTGCCGGATCTGGCCGCGCGCGTTCTCGGCCGTCCGGTGCGCATCGGCCGGCCGCTCGGCATTTCCGGACTGCCGGAGGCGGCCAAAGGCGCCGCCTTCGCGGTGGCGGCGGGTCTCCTGGTTTATCCGCAAGCGGCGCATCTCGAGCATTTCGAGCAGCGCCGCCGGCGGCACGTGATGACCGGCACGGGCGGCTATTTCGCCCGCGTCGGACAATGGCTTCGCGAGAGCTTCTGATGGCCCCCAGATCGCAAGCCAGAGAATTCGAGCGGCCGGTGGCGGACCGGCCGGGGCCGGGCGTTGCGAACGCCCGCGCGAGCAAGAAGAGGCAGACATGACCATCAATCTGAACATCCCCGACATCCGTGAGCTCAAGCCGCGCCTGACCGTGTTCGGCGTCGGCGGCGCCGGCGGCAATGCCGTCAACAACATGATCAGCGCCGGACTGCAGGGCGTCGACTTCGTCGTCGCCAATACCGACGTGCAGGCGCTGACCATGTCGAAGGCCGAGCGCATCATTCAGATGGGCGTGGCGGTCACCGAGGGGCTCGGCGCCGGCGCGCAGCCCGACGTCGGACGCGCCGCCGCCGAGGAAGTGCTCGACGAGATTCGCGATCACCTTTCGGGCGCCCACATGGTGTTCGTCACCGCCGGAATGGGCGGCGGCACCGGCACCGGCGCCGCGCCGGTCGTCGCCAAGACGGCGCGCGAGATGGGCATCCTCACCGTCGGCGTCGTCACCAAGCCGTTCCACTTCGAAGGCCAGCGCCGCATGCGCACCGCCGAAAACGGCATCGGCGAGCTGCACAAAAGCGTCGATACGCTTTTGATCATTCCCAATCAGAATCTGTTCCGGGTGGCGAACGAGAAGACGACATTCGCCGACGCCTTCGCCATGGCCGACCAGGTGCTCTATTCGGGCGTCGCCTGCATCACCGACTTGATGGTGAAGGAAGGCCTCATCAATCTCGACTTTGCCGACGTGCGCGCGGTCATGCGCGAGATGGGCAAGGCGATGATGGGCACCGGCGAAGCCGAGGGCGAGAAGCGGGCGCTGACCGCGGCCGAGGCGGCGATCTCCAATCCGCTGATCGACGACGCCTCGATGAAGGGGGCAAAAGGCTTGCTCATCTCCATCACCGGCGGCCGCGACCTGACGCTTTACGAAGTCGACGAGGCGGCGACCCGCATTCGCGAAGAGGTCGATCAGGACGCCAACATCATCGTCGGCGCGACCTTCGATGAGAGCCTCGAAGGCATTATCCGCGTCTCGGTGGTCGCGACCGGCATCGATCAGGCGGCGGCGCAGCGTCCGGCCGCCGCCGCGGAAGCGCGCATCGCCGAGCTGGCGCAAAAACTGCGCGCCGACAACCAGCGCATCGCCGAGCGCATCGAGCGCGAGACATCGGCCCCGGCGGCCGCCCAGCCGTCGCAGCCGGCGCGCGCGCCGATGCCCAATGCGGCGATGGCGCCGGCTTCCGTGAATGCGTCGATCGAATCGGCCGCCAAGGCGGCCATCGCCGCCGCGGTCGAAGATGTCAGCATTCGCCCGCTGACGCTCAAGCCGTCGTTGTTCATCGAGCAGCCGACGACCAGCGAGGCAAAGCAAGAGCCGCAAGAGTTCGTTCCACCGGCTCCCGAACGGCCGGCGGGGCGCGGACTCCGCATGCCGCGAATCGACGAGCTGCCGGTGCCGGCGCAGAACGAGATTCGCGCCCGCCGCGGCGAACTGCCGCCGACCGAACATCCGGGCCGGCGTAAATCTCTGCTGGAGCGGATTGCGTCCGTCGGGCTCGGCCGCCGCGAGCAGGCGAAAGAGGATGAGGAGCCGAGCTCGCGGCCGGGGCCGATCATGCCACAGTCGGTTGAGCGCCTCGCCGGGCGGCCGATGCCGCGGTCATCCGAGCAGCGGCCCGAGCCGGTGTCCGAATACGCCAAGCGGGCGGCGCCGCAGGGCCTCGACCAGCACGGGCGGCAGACTCCTGTGCATAACCACAGCGATGAGGATCAGCTCGAAATTCCGGCGTTCCTGCGCAGGCAGGCGCAGTGAACTGACACCTTGGTTTGCGGCCAGCGCCAGGCTTGCCCGGACAAAGGCAGGCGGACTTCGCCGGGCCCACTCGGCGAAGCTTCTGAACATTATGACATTTTCTATAAGGCATGGAGCTCGCGCTAACGACCTGAGGCTGAAGGAACTTTTGACATTTTCCGTCTGCTCGCCAGCGAACACGCATATTTGCGGCGTACTGCCGACAAGAGTGCGGCCGGAAAATGGTAACACTCGGTAAGAAAGCGTGAGTTGGCCCATGGGCGCTTCGCCGGTAAAGTCCCGGTCCAGAGGGGTCGATGTGCGGGGGTGGATTTTCGGCGGTCCAGTGGGACCTTCCCCGGAAGCTACAGACGCATACACTCCCTTCTTGGTGGGGTCGGTTGCGATTGCACGTTTGCGATCGCGCCAAAGGGTGTGGGATACGGGTATGACCTCCGGCTTTAGCGGCGGCAGGCAGACAACCCTGCGTGATCAAGCAAGCGTCACCGGAATCGGCGTTCACTCCGGCTCCCCCGTTACTCTGGCCCTCCATCCCGCCGAGCCCAACACCGGAATCGTGTTTTTGCGCTGCGGCGCGGCCGGGCAGGCCGACCGCGAACTCAAAGCCCATTATCGCGCCGTGACGGCGACCGAATTCGCCACCGTCCTCGGCGACCATCACGGCCCGGCGGTATCGACCACCGAACATGTGCTGGCCGCATTGCGCGGCGTCGGCGTCGACAATGCGATCGTCGAAATCGACGGCGCCGAGGTGCCGATCATGGACGGCAGCGCCGCGCCGTTCGTGGACGCGATCGATCAGGTCGGCCTGGTCACGCAGGCGGCGCCGCGGCGCTGCATTCAGGTTCTCAAGCCGGTGCGCGTCGGCAAGAACGGCTGCTATGGCGAGTTGCGGCCGCACCTGCGCGGCCTTCGCATCGAAGTCGAAATCGATTTCGCGCATCCGCTGATCGGCTGCCAAGCCTATGCCGTCGATGTCGCGCCCAACGTGTTCCGCCGCGAGCTGGCGCGCGCCCGCACCTTCGGCTTCATGCGCGACGTCGCCAAGCTGTGGAGCGCCGGCTACGCGCTCGGCGCTTCGTTCGACAACACGGTGGTGGTCGCCGAAGATCGCGTGCTCAATCCCGAGGGCATGCGCTTCCCCGATGAATTCGTGCGCCACAAGGCGGTGGATGCGATCGGCGATCTGGCGCTCGCCGGCGCGCCGTTGCTCGCGGCCTATCGCTCGGTGCGCGGCGGCCACAAGCTCAATCACGCCGTACTGACGGCGCTGATGGCCGATCCCGGCGCCTGGAGCTACGTGGAAATGCCGCAGCAGCCGGTTGCGCGCGCCCGCGGCCACGCCGAACTCACTGTCGCGGCGCCGGCCTACGGCCCAGAGGTCTCTTGATTCACTTAACTTTTCCGCCTTAATCCCGGCCGATTGTCGGTGATATTGGCAGCCACGCGTAAGTCGGCTATCCGCCGAGTGGATGCGGCTTCTTGGGATGGGACGCCGCGGCGGGATGGGAAGCTAAGTCAAGCTCATGATGCTGCGGGTACAGGGATCGCCACGATCCGGTCGTCGGCTGCGTGCGTTGGCGGGCTGCCTGGCGCTGGCGTTTGCGCTCATGGGCTGCAGCCTGTTCCACAAGGACGAGGATTACGTTCCCGACACGCCCGCCGACCGCCTCTACAACGAGGGTCTGTTCCTGCTCAACGACAAGGAGGACTACAAGGAAGCGGCCAAGAAATTCGATCAGGTCGACCGCGAAAATCCGTATTCGGACTGGGCGCGCAAGGCGCTCTTGATGTCGGCCTACACCTACTATCAGTCCGGCCAATACGACGAGTGCATCAACGCCGCCAAACGCTACGTCACGCTGCATCCCGCGAGCCCCGACGCCGCCTATGCGCAGTATCTGATCGGGGCGTCCTACTACGATCAGATCCTCGACGTTTCGCGCGATCAGGAGCGCGCCGACAAGGCCATTAACGCCTTCCAGGACGTGGTGCACAAATATCCAGACAGCGAATATGCGCTCAGCGCCAAAAAGAAGATCGAGATGGCGCGCGATCAGCTGGCCGGCAAGGAGATGGAGATCGGCCGCTTCTATCTTAAAAACCGCGACTTTCTCGGCGCCATCAACCGCTTCAAGGTGGTGGTGACGCAATATCAGACCACGCGCGAGGTCGAGGAGGCGCTGGAACGGCTCACCGAGGCCTATATCGCGCTCGGCATCATCGGCGAGGCGCAGACTGCGGCCGCGGTGCTCGGCCATAACTTCCCCGATAGCCCCTGGTACAAGGACGCCTATCGGCTGGTGAAGGGCCAGGGCGTCGAGCCCAGCGAAGACAAGAGCTCGTGGATCAGCCGCGCCTTCAAGACGATGGGGCTCTGAATCGGACTATCCGCTGCTGCGGAATCTGCTTAATTGACGCGTCATTCCGGATCGCCGCGAAGCGGCGAGTCCGGAATCCACAACCCCAGCGCCGGGCTTATGGATTCCGGGCTCCTCGCGGAGCTTGTCAGCGGGCCGGACACTTCGGGCCGGACCGCCGGACCCGTTGGCTCGGCCCCGCAATGACGAACTCCGAATGACACAGGACAGCCACTAGAATCACGCATATCATCCGTCGTCTGTCCCCTACCGTCCGTTATCCATCGTCCGCTCCCATGCTGACCCGCCTCTCGATTCGCGACATCGTGCTGATCGATCGTCTCGACGTCGATTTCGGCTCCGGCCTAGCCGCGCTGACCGGCGAGACCGGCGCCGGAAAATCCATTCTGCTCGATGCGTTTGCGCTGGCCCTCGGCACGCGCGGCGAGGCGGCGCTGGTGCGCTCGGGCGCCGAGCAGGGCCAGGTCACCGCCGCGTTCGAGCTGTCGCGCCGCCATCCGGCGCGCCGCATCCTCGCTGAAAACGAGCTCGGCGGCGACGACGAGGAATTGATCGTGCGCCGCGTGCAATTTGCCGACGGCCGCACCCGCGCCTTCGTCAACGACCAGCCGGTCGGCGTCGCCGTGTTGCGCGCGCTCGGCGCGGCCTTGGTCGAAATCCACGGCCAGCACGACGA
>JASHWN010000259.1 GCA_030044035.1 Xanthobacteraceae bacterium | reverse complement strand
GCCGGCCGCATCGGCGACGACGAATGGAACGAGATCGAGGGCGGCATTTCGCGCTCGTTCGGCACCTGCATGGTGATGGGCACCGCCGCGACCATGATGGCGATCACCGAGGCGCTGGGCCTCGCTTTGCCGGGCGCGTCCTCGATCCCGGCGCCCGACGCCAATCATCCGCGCATGTGCGCCGCCGCCGGCCGCCGCGCCGTGGAGATGGTGTGGGAGGACTTGACGCCGGAGAAAATTCTCACCCCGGCGGCATTCGACAACGCCATCCGCGTGCACATGGCGCTCGGCGGCTCGACCAACGCCATCATCCACGTCATCGCGCTCGCCCGCCGCGCCGGCATCGCGCTCGACATGGCGCGGTTCGACGCGCTCTCGCGCGAAGTGCCGGTGATCGCCAACATCACGCCGTCGGGCAAATATCTGATGGAGGATTTTTTCTATGCCGGCGGGCTGCGCGCCCTGATGGCGCAGATGAAGGACATGCTCGATCTGTCGTGCCTCACCGTCACCGGGCGGGGCGTCGGCGACAACATTGCCGGCGCCAAGGTGCACCTGCCGGATGTGATCCACTCGCTCGATCGGCCGCTCTATCCGGAGGGCGCGACCGCGGTGCTGACCGGCAATCTGGCGCCGCGCGGCTGCGTCATGAAGCCGGCCGCCGCCGACAAGCGTTTTCTGCACCATCGCGGCAAGGCGCTCGCGTTCGAGAATTACGATCACATGGCGCGCGAGGTCGAGCGCGACGATCTCGAGGTCACGCCCGACCACGTGCTGGTGCTCAAGAACGGCGGACCGAAGGGCGGGCCCGGCATGCCGGAATGGGGGCAATTGCCGATCCCGAAAAAGCTGCTGAAAGCCGGCGTGCGCGACATGCTGCGCATTTCCGACGCGCGCATGAGCGGCACCAGCTACGGCGCCTGCATCCTGCACGTGGCGCCGGAAAGTTTTGTCGGCGGCCCGCTCGCGTTGGTGCGCACCGGCGACGAGATCGAGGTCGAGGTCGCGGCGCGCCGCATTCACCTCCACGTCGGCGAAGAAGAACTGACGCGCCGCCGCGCCGCCTGGCAACCGCCGCCGCCCAAATATTTACGCGGCTACGGCGCCATGTTCTCAGAGCACATCGGCCAGGCCGACGAAGGCTGCGACTTCGATTTCCTGCGCGGCACCGAGCGCATCCCGGAGCCGGAGATACATTAAACAAACTCCCGCTCCCCGCGCGGGGAGAGGATCTAACTATTTTTCAAGCGAGCCGATTATCTCTGCCAAAGTGACGCTGGCGAGTAGCGATACAATGAACTTCTCAGGTCGAGCAAAGCTCTGCTTCATGATCGCGCAAATTTTCGATGGCTTGGCGCAATTTGGTGAAAGTAATTCGCTCCGACCGCCATGTAGCGTCGCCAAACAGCCGGTGAGGACGAGCATCCTCAGGGATGGGTAACTCCTGAAAGGGCGACGATCATGGCTCAGACTGAACGACAGGCCAGCGACGGGCCTCAACCGGTCCGCAACGGCACCGGAGCGACGATCATGGGGCCGCGCAACGTGCCCCTGGAGCGCGAGAATCCCGATCTTTTGGCTTCGCCCTACACCGATTCCGGCACCATCCCCAATCTGAAGTTTTCGTTCGCCACGGCGCGCAACCGTCTGATTACCGGCGGATGGGCGCGCGAAGTCACAGTCCGCGAGCTGCCGGTGGCTACGGAACTCGCCGGCGTCAACATGCGCCTCAAACCCGGCGGCATCCGCGAGATGCACTGGCATAAGGAGGCGGAGTGGGGATTTGTGCTCGCCGGGCGCTGCCGCATCACCGCCATCGACGAGCTGGGCCGCTCGTTCGTTGACGATGTCGGCGCGGGCGATCTTTGGAATTTTCCATCGGTTATCCCGCATTCGATCCAGGGTCTCGAACAGGGCGTCGAGTTCCTGCTGGTGTTCGACAATGGCAGCTTTTCCGAAAACGAGACCTTTTTGCTCACCGACCTGTTTGCGCACACCCCGCGCGACGTCTTGGCCAAGAACTTCGGCGTCGCCGAGGCCGCGTTCGCCCATATCCCGGTCGACGTCGAGCATGAGCGCTATATCTTCGCCGGGCAGGTGCCGGGGCCGATTGCGGCCGACGTCGTGCAATCTGGCGGCGGGATCGTTCCCCATACTTTCAGTCACCACATGATGGCCCAGGAGCCGATCAGGGCGCCGGGCGGCTGGGTGCGCATCACCGATTCCACGAACTTTCCCGCGGCATCGACTATCGCGGCGGCACTGGTGAATATCGAGCCGGGGGCGATGCGCGAAATCCACTGGCACGTCACGGACGAATGGCAGTATTACATTGCCGGGCGCGGCCGCATGACCGTATTTGCGTCAGGCGGCAAGGCGCGGACTTTCAACTTTCAAGCCGGCGATGTCGGCGCGGTGCCGCACGGCATGTCGCACTACGTCGAGAACCTTGGCGATGAGCCGCTGCGTTACCTGGAAATGTTCCGCGCCAATCGCTTCATGGACGTGTCGCTCAATCAATGGATGGGACTGACGCCGCCCGAACTGGTGCAGGCCCACCTCAACCTCGACGCCCAGACCATGGCCGCCTTGCGTAAGGACAAGCCGATCATAGTGGCGTCTCGACGCTGAGACGCCTACGGCAATTACTGATTATCGCAATAGGCGTTCACGCGACCGACCTTGCAGAATCCAGTACAGCAGTCGGAATCTTTCGTGCATTCGCCACCCACGGGGTAACAAGCGATTCTGAGTTTTTTAGTTGTTGCCGCCGAGCGTGAGGGGGAAGACATCGCATTGCTCGGCGAATAAGAAACAGCGCGAAGCGCGATGGCACCGTCCGCCATCGCTGGGTGCATATTTTGGACCAAGACATACAAAACGAGCCCGGCGGCGAGAAGTCGAAGCTTTGTTTCCTTCATGGCTTGCTTCCGTTCTTGATAACGACCAAGCGCCCCGCCCGGCCACCCAGAA
>JASHWN010000258.1 GCA_030044035.1 Xanthobacteraceae bacterium | reverse complement strand
GGCCCGCCGACTATAGTCGTTCGGATTCCGCCCGCCAATTCGGCTCCCGCGTCCGCCCCGCGCAGCCGTTGTTTGCTTCATGAAGTGATTTGCCGGCACCGCACAATGCGCGCGGTGCTGCCGTCCACAATCAAGCCTGCGACAAGTTGACTCGGGCTCTCAAGGGCGGACGGTTCGGTTCCCCCCGCCCCTGCGGTCCGCATAAACCAACAGTTAAGGAATAGTTAATAGTCAGTCGAACAGGCTCGACACCGATTCCTCGGCGGCGGTGCGGCTGATCGCTTCGCCGATCAGCGTCGCGATCGACAGCACGCGGATATTTTCCGCCCCGGCGACCGCCTTGGTCGGCTGGATCGAGTCGGTGATGACGAGTTCTTTCAGACACGAACCGCCGACGCGGCTCACCGCGTTGCCGGACAGCACGCCGTGGGTAATGTAGGCATAGACGGAGCTGGCGCCCTTCTCCAACAGCGCTTCGGCGGCATTGATCAAGGTGCCGCCGGAATCGACGATGTCGTCGACCAAAACGCAAATGCCGCCGTCGACCTTGCCGATGACGTTGGCGACTTCCGACTCGCCCGGCCGCTCGCGCCGCTTGTCGATGATGGCAAGCGGCGCGTCGATGCGCTTGGCGAGGCCGCGCGCGCGCACCACACCGCCGACGTCGGGCGACACGACGATGACCTTGCCGAGATCGAAGCGCTCCCTGATGTCGCGCATCATGACCGGCGCGGCGAACAGATTGTCGGTCGGAATGTCGAAGAAGCCCTGGATTTGCCCGGCATGCAGGTCGAGCGTCAGCACCCGGTCGGCACCGGCGTGGGTGATCAGATTGGCGACGAGCTTGGCGGAAATCGGCGTGCGCGGGCCGACCTTGCGATCCTGCCGGGCATAGCCGTAGTAGGGGATCACCGCCGTGATGCGCCGCGCCGAAGCACGCCGCAGCGCGTCGATGATGATCAGCAATTCCATCAGATGGTCGTTGGCGGGAAACGACGTCGATTGAATCACGAAGACGTCGGCGCCGCGGACGTTTTCCTGAATCTCGACGAAGACTTCCATATCGGCAAAGCGGCGCACCACCGCCTTGGTCAGCGGGATGCCCAGATATTTGCCGATTGCCGCCGCAAGCGCCGGGTTGGAATTGCCGGCGACGAGCTTCATCGTGCCGTTATTGCCGGCATGATGTTGCCTGGTGCCGGCCATGGCTTTCTCCCGCGCGCGCTTAGGCTTCACGCGGCCCTGATACAAGCCGCCCGCGGGGCTGGCAATATGAATCCGGGCTTGTCCCCGCGCCTTTTTCCTTAAGGTTTTCCGATGGTTGTGGGGGTACGCAGAGCAGCCGCGAATAGCGAATGGTGAATGGGACCGCGAAAGCGCTATTCGCCATTCGCTATTCGCCGACCAGCGCAATGGCGTTGACGTGGCGCCCGTAATCGGCTTCGCCGCGGTGGGTGGCGCGGCGATAACTAAAAAACAGCTCGGGATTGCCGTAAGTGCACGCATCGAGGTCGTCGACCTGGTCGACCTCGGCGCGCCGCAGCCGCGTCGCGATATAACCGGCCAGATCGAACATGGCGTGACCGGGCCGCACTGCCGGCGCGAAGAACGGCTTTGCCGCTGGGTCCTCGACGGCGAAGCGCTCGATCAGGTCGGGCCCGACTTCGTAATGGCGCTGGCGGATCATCGGCCCAAGCGCGGCGCGGATTTGGTCGCGGGCCGCGCCGAGCCCCTGCATAGCCGCTACGGTGGCCTCGACGATTCCGGCCAGCGCGCCGCGCCAGCCGGCATGCGCCACGCCGATCACGCCCGCCTGCGGCTCGGCGAACAGAACCGGGCCGCAATCGGCCGTGGTCACGCCGATGGCAAGCGCCCGAGCGCGCGTGACGATGCCGTCAGCCCGCGGCCGCAGCCCCGCCGGCCACGGCTCTTTGGCGACGATCACCTGCGGCGAATGAATCTGAAACACGCTGACGAGGCAGTGCGGCTCGACGCCCAACGCCGTTGCCATGCGGGCGCGATTCTTGTCGACATTGGCGATGGCGTCGGCCGAACCGATGCCGCCATTGAGGCTGGCATAGAGCCCGGTCGAGACGCCGCCCTGGCGGGTGAAGAACGCATGGCGAATGCCCGGCAGCGCGAGCGTTGGCGCCGTGAGCATCATCATGACGTCTCGAACCCGGGGAGCGCGCGAAGTTTTGGATCGGCGATGGCCATGACCTTGCACAGCTCGCCCATGCCGCGCGGTCCGCTGGCGGTGAGGCGCGAGAGCGCCTGGTCGATCTCGGTGCCCTTGCCGTAGGGCGCGTGCGCTTTCAGCGCCGCGGCGCGCTGGTCGATGCCGAGCCGCCGCAGCCAATCGCGTTGCGCGACCGGGCCGTGAATGCGGCCGCCGATGCTTTCGGCAGCCTGCGCCAGCGCTTGAAAGTCGACATGCGCGGTCAAATCGACCTCGCCGGGCGAGCGCAGCGGATCGGCGAAGCTGTGCCCGGACACCGCCTGCAATGTCTCGCCCAAACCATACCAGGCGTGGCCGTAATCGATGATCAGCGCAGCGCCGTCTTGCCGCACGCGGCGGCCGATCTCGAGCGTCGCGGTATCCGAGCGCCATTCGTAGATCGAGCCGGCGGGCGACTGGCGCAAGCCGCGCGGCAAGGTCGCCTCGAAATGCGGCAGCGGCTCGCGCATCGTGCCGATCGCCAGCGCGCCGTCGGCGCCGACAATGACGCCGCGTTCGTGCCAGCCGTCGCTTTGCTTGACCGCCTGATGGGTCGGCAGCGCGTCGATGAATTCGTTGGCGACGATCAGGCACGGTCCGGCAGGAACCTGCTCCAGCGCGGTGTGCCACAGCATCGGCAGGCGCAACGGTTCGAGCCGGCGCTCCTGGATTTTCTGCAACGCCGGGCTGATCTCGATCAGATGCAGCACGATGGCGTCGTGAAAGCCCGGCACCGTCTTGGCCGCGCGCAACGCGTCGATCAGCATGGTGCCGCGGCCGGGGCCGAGTTCGATCAATCTGATGTTCTCCGGCGCGCCAAGCTCTTTCCACACCGCGGCGAGCCATAGGCCGATGATCTCGCCGAACGTCTGGCTGATCTCGGGTGCGGTAACGAAATCGCCGCCGCCACCGAGCGGATCGCGGTTCATGTAATAGCCGTGCTCCGGATGCGTGAGGCACAGCCGCATGTATTCGGCGATCGGCATCGGTCCGGCGATGCCGATCAACCTGCGGATTTCGGCTTCCAGCGGCGAGATTTTTTTGTCAGCCATTCTTCTTTGGCTTGGGCTCGCAAGTCTT
>JASHWN010000257.1 GCA_030044035.1 Xanthobacteraceae bacterium | reverse complement strand
AGCATGTCGTCGTATTTGGCGATCGTGGTGACCGGCGCCTTCGGCACCATGTGCACGACCTTGAAACCCGCCGCCTTGAGCCGACGCAAGATTTCGGGCAATGCCTCGGCGGTGGCGTGCTGGAAGTCGTGCATCAGCACGATGCCTTTGCCGCGTTTTTCCAGCTTGCTCATCACCGATTTGATGACCTGCTCGGGCCGCCGCATCTTGAAATCGAACGAGTCGATGTCGGTGGAGAAGGTCGCAATGTTGCGCTCGCCGAGATACGACAGCAGCACTGGCGGCTGCTGCAGGTCCGGGAAGCGGAAGAACGGCGCGACCGGGCCGTCGACCGCCGCATGTACGGCGCTCACGCCCATCTCGATCTCCTGCTTGGCCTGCTCGATGTCGTCGGCGTAAGGATTCCTGGCCAAATCCTTGTGCGACCAGGTGTGGCTGCCGATGGTCATGCCGGCGGCGGCGACCATCTTGGAAATTTCCGGATGCCAGGTGGCGTGCTCGCCGATCTCGAAGAACGTCGCTTTGAGGCATTGGTCGGACAACGCCTTGAGCACCGCGGGCGTATTCTCCGGCCACGGGCCGTCATCGAACGTCAGCACCACTTCGTGCTCGCGCAGGAAGTCGTATTGCTTGAAATGCTCGAAGCCGAAGGCGGGGCCGCCTTTGGTGTCGATCTCGACGACGCGGGCGAGCCCCATGGCGCCCGGCTTGTCGCAAGCAAGCGCGCTGTTCGTGGTGCCGGTGGAGCCGGATGGCGTGGCGTTGGCGAGCGCGGTGCCCGCAGGTGCAGGGCCGCTCGCCGCCGGGGCGTTTTGTGCCAGCCGCACGGGTTCGGCCGGCACGGCCGCAGCGGGCGCGGGCGTCGCGACCACAGGCGCCGCAACCGGTGCCTGGACCGCTGGCTGGACCGGCTTTTCGCTGACCGGAGACGCTGCGAGCGGCACTACCGGCTTGGCGACCTGCGTGGCTGCCACCGCACTGGCCGGCTGGACTGCCCTTTGCGCGGCAACGACGCCGAATGCAGCAAGCCCGAGCGTCGCCAACGCAGCGACGATAATAATAAGGACGCGCACAGCACCCTCCACCCCAACTGCCGCTCCGCGGAAAGTGAAAGCGCAATTGCCAGATAAGTCAATGAAAACGGTCGCAAATCACAGCAATGCCGGAGCGAAAAATGCGCGTTGTGTCTTCTGTGCACGTTGCGCTGCGGCAGCGCGCGGGCTTAGCGACCGAACTGATCTTTCCAGCTTTTGAGCGCGCCGGGGAAGGGGAGTGTGGCGGCTTCGAACACGCCGCGCGCGATTGCCCGCGCCACCACATTGGCGGCGAGCGTGCCGAGTTCGGTCAGTGCCAACAATGGGTCGCCCAGTGGCCGGCGCGCGGTCGAGACCGCGAACATCACGTCGCCGTCGAGCGGCGTGTGCACCGGATAGACGGCGCGCGACAGGCCGGACTGCGCCATGACGGCGAGCCGCTTGGCCTGCGCCTTGGTGAGCGCGGCGTCAGTGGCGAGGACGACCAGCGTGGTGCTGGTCCGGGCGGTGCCTTTGGTCTGCGCCGCGAGCGCACGCGGCGGGAACGGCTGCGGATAGGAACGGCCGCCGAACTCGCGGTTTTGCTCGAACGGCGCGGCCCAAAACCAGGGACCGGTATCGACGAGCACGCTGCCGGCGGCGTTGACCGCGGCGAGCGCACCGACGATGGCGCCATCGGGGCTTTGCGCCGAGGCGGAGCCGATGCCGCCCTTGCAGTTCACGGTGGTTGCGCCGGTGCCGGCGCCGGCGCTGCCGAGAGCGAAGTCGAGGCCGGCTGCTGCGGCTGCGGCGTAGCCCAGTTCGCGATAGGGCGGAAACCGGCCCCAGTCCTTGTCGCCGCCGCTGAGCAGATCGAACAGGATCGCGGCTGGCACGATGGGCACGCGCGCCGAGCGGACGGCAAAGCCGCGGCCCTGCTCCTTGAGCCAAGCCTGCACGCCGGATGCGGCATCGAGGCCGAACGCCGAGCCGCCGGATAGCGCGATGGCGTCGATGCCTTGCACGGTCTGTGCCGGGTCGAGCAGCGCGGTTTCGCGGGTGCCCGGCCCGCCGCCGCGCAGGTCGATCGACCCTATGGCCGGCTCGTCGAAAACGATCGCGGTGGCGCCGGAGCCAAGCCGCATATCCTGGGCGTGACCCACCTTCAGGCCGGGGACGTCGGTGATGAGGTTGCGCATGGCGGCTCGCAAAGCGGATGAAGCGGAGACGATTTTTCGGGCAGCGTCAACCGGTTGGCGGGCAGTACTTCATTCCGAGGTGAACGGCCGCAGCAGGTCCCTTCACATCCTCGTAGGCCGAAGGGAAGCGGGCTTGCGCCGCCGGGATCATCGGGGCATGAGTGCTTGCCATGCCGAACGTGACCATCGTGGCCGCGCTCCTTGCCGGGATGCTGAGCTTTCTATCGCCATGCGTGTTGCCGCTGGTGCCGCCCTATCTCGTCTACCTGACCGGAACCTCGCTCGAACGTTTCGCCGACAAGGAAGCCGCGCCACAAGTGCGGCGCGAAACGATCGTCGCCGCGCTCCTGTTCGTGTTCGGCTTCGCCACCGTGTTCGTTGCGTTTGGCGCCAGCGCCAGCGCCATCGGCGCGCTGTTGCGGTCCTATTCCTATGTGCTCGGCAAGATCGCCGGCATCGTCATCATTCTCATGGGGCTGCATTTTCTCGGCGTCACCCGCATCGCCTTTCTGATGCGGGAGCGGCGGCTCGCGGTGCAAAAGCCGGTCGGGCTGTGGGGCGCCTATCTCATGGGTCTCGCTTTTGCCTTCGGCTGGACGCCCTGCATCGGTCCGATCCTCGGTGCCATCCTGGCGATCGCCGGCTCGCAAGGCACCGTGGCGCGCGGCGCCGGGCTGTTGGCCGTCTACTCGCTCGGCCTCGGCGTGCCGTTCATCATCGCCGCGTTTGCCGCGGAGGCGTTCGCTGCATTTCTCGCCGGCTTCCGCGCCCATCTGCCCATGGTGGAGAGGGCGATGGGCGGACTGCTCGTGCTCGCCGGGATTGCGTTTTTCACCGGCTGGATCAGCGATCTCGGCAGCTGGCTCTTGGCGGCGTTTCCGGCGCTCAATCGGCTGGCGATGTGAAAAGAAAAAGCCCGCGGCGAACGCGGGCTTTCCGAAATACGTGAGGCGGACACCTACATCTGGCAACCCGACGCAGGGCATTGGACGTAGGTGATCTTGCCGCTCGGGTCTTTCTTCCAGATGTACATCACGTAGTCGAGCTTGGTGATGTCGCCCTTCTTGTCATACGCGTAGGGGCCGAGCACGGTCTGGAAGGTCATGCCGGAATGGATTTTCTCGGCGACCTTTTTCGGATCGACCGATTTCGCCGCTTCGGCGGCCTGTTTGATGATCTGCACGCCGGCGTAGCTGTAGAGCGTGTAGGCTTCCGGCTCGAAACCCTTCTTGCGGAATTCCGCCACCACGGCCTTGGCCTCCGGCCGGTTGCGCGGGTCGGGACCGTAGGTCATCAGCGTGCCGACCACGCCCGGACCGCCGACGGTCGCGAATTCGTCCGAAGTGATGCCGTCGCCGCCCATCAGCGGTGCCTTGACGCCCTGATCGCGCATCTGCCGGACGATCAGCCCGCCTTCGGTGTACAGTCCGCCGAAGTAGACGAGGTCGGCGCCGGATTGCTTGATCTTCGAGATCAGCGCCGAATAGTCCTTCTCGCCGGTATTGATGCCTTCGTTCAGCACTTCCTTCATGCCGCCGGCGCGGATCGTCTTCAACGTTTCGTCGGCGAGGCCTTTGCCATAGGTGGTCTTGTCGTTGACGAAGGCGATCTTCTTGCCCTTGAAGTGCGCCAGGATGTACTTGCCGGCAACTTGGCCCTGCTGATCGTCGCGGCCGCAGGTGCGGAAAATGTTCCACATGCCGCGTTCGGTCACGGTCGGATTGGTCGAGGCGGGCGTGATCTGGAGGATGCCGTTTTCCTGATAGACCTCGGAAGCCGGGATGGTCACGCCGGAATTGTAGTGCCCGATCACGAACTTGACGCCGTCGGCGGCGAAATTGTTGGCGACCGAGACGCCCTGCTTGGGATCGGACACGTCATCGCCGTACTCCACATTGATCTTCTGGCCCAAGATGGTCTTCAGATCGGCGGCGGCCTGCTCGACGCCGTTTTTCATCTGCGCGCCGGTTGCGGCATTCGGGCCGGTGATCGGTCCGGCGACACCGAACTTGACCTGGGCGGTAGCGGAGCCTGCGAGCGCGCAGGCGAGGCCCAGCGCGAGGCCGAGCGTGGCGATCCGTTTCATGATGGTCCCCTCTCTGGCTTGAGCAGCAGGTGCGAAGCTCACTTGCCTTTAGGTTACGTCATTGCGCCTTGCGGCGCCAGCGCAATGGGCCGTCGGGACCATTGATCCAGCGGTATTGCGTGACCATCTGCGACACCCGCGCGGCGCGGAAGCCGAGCAGTCCGGCTGCAAGGCAAACGGCGCTGTCGACCGCGTAATAATGCGGTGAGACGAGCGTACCGCCGAACAGCGCAAAGTGAATGAAGCGCACCGCGCCGCCGAGGATCAGCATGTAGACGACGACCTGCCACCACGGCCGCCACGTCGCGGCGATGGCGCGGCCGGCGAGCACGGCGGCGCCGCCACCGAGCACGACCGTCACCAGGACAAAGATGCCGAACGACTCGTCCTCGTAGAGCAAGTCGGCGATCGCGCCGAGGATGCCGGGGTGCTCGGTCATTGCACTTGCTGCCGGCCGCCTTCGAGGTAAGCGGATTTGACTTCGGGACGGTCGAGCAGTTCGCGGCCGCTGCCGGACAGCGTGATCAGGCCGTTGACCATGACATAGCCGCGGTGCGCGAGCTTGAGCGCATGGTAGGCGTTCTGCTCGACCAGAAACACGCTCAAGCCGTCTTCGCTGTTGAGCTTTCTGATGGCGTCGAAAATCTGCCGGACGATGAGCGGCGCGAGTCCGAGCGAGGGCTCGTCGAGCAACAAAAGGCGCGGCCGGCTCATCAGCGCCCGAG
>JASHWN010000256.1 GCA_030044035.1 Xanthobacteraceae bacterium | reverse complement strand
CGCCAGCGAATCGCGGCCGAGGTCGCTGATGGATTTTGTTCCGGTCAGCGCCATGGTGACGTCGAGCTCGTTGCGAATGATCTCGATCGCCCGCGCGACGCCGGCCTGGCCGCCGGCGCCGAGGCCGTAAATGTAGGCGCGTCCGGACATGCACGAGCGGGCGCCGAGCGCCAGCGCGCGGAACACGTCCTGCCCCGAGCGGATGCCGCCGTCGAACATCACTTCGATGTCGGAGCCGACCGCGTCGGCGATCTTCGGCAGCATCGAGATCGAGGACGGCGCGCCATCGAGCTGACGGCCGCCATGGTTTGAGACGATCAGAGCGGCCGCGCCAGTCTTGGCCGCGATGCGGGCGTCTTCGACGTCGAGGATGCCCTTGAGGATCAGCTTGCCGCCCCACAGGCCGGCGACCCATTCGACGTCCTTCCAGCTCAGCGCCGGATCGAACTGACCCGAAATCCACGTCGACAGCGAATTGACGTTCGCCATGCCGGCCACGTGACCGGAAATGTTGCCGAAGGTCTTGCGCTTGCCGCGCAGCACGCCGAGCGCCCAGGCTGGCCTCGTCGCGATCTCGATCAGATTATCGATCCGCCACAGCTCGGGCGGAACCGTCATGCCGTTCTTGATGTCTTTGTGGCGTTGCCCGAGCACCTGCAGATCGACGGTGAGCACCAGCGCGCTGCATTTGGCGGCTGCCGCCCGCTCGATCAGCGAGCGAATGAAGCCGCGGTCCTTCATGACGTAGAGCTGAAACCAGAACGGCTTTTTCACCGCCGCAGCGACGTCCTCGATCGAGCAGATCGACATGGTGGAGAGCGTGAACGGGATGCCGGCTTCGTGGGCGGCGCGGCAGGCGAGGATTTCGCCGTCGCCTTGCTGCATGCCGCACAGTCCGATCGGGGCCAGCATCAGCGGCAGCGTCGCCGGCTCGCCGAGAATGTTAGTTTTCGTGCTGCGCTGGGCGACGTCGACCAGGATGCGCTGGCGCAGCTTGATGCGCTGCAGTTCGTCACAATTGGCGCATAGCGTCGCCTCGGCATAGGCGCCGCCGTCGGCATATTCGAAAAAGGCGCGAGGCACCTTGCGGCGGGCAGTCTGCCGCAAATCCTCGATACAGGTCATGGCCTTCATGCTCGGGGTCCCCGGCTCTTCCCTCCGGCCTTGATAGCATAGCCGCGCCGGCGCAGTCCTGCCGTGGCGAGGCTGCAGGAACGCCAACGGCCGCCGACCGTTATCCGAGGGAACTCGCCGGCCGAGTGCCGCATGCCGGGACCGTTTTCCGCGAACAAAGCCTAGGAATCCAGGAATCCAGCCATGATCGACGCCCCGCACCGGCCCGTGCCCCAGTCGCCCAGCGGCGATCATCGGCAGCCCGACAACGGCCGGCACGACGAGCGCAAGCATCGCCGCCAGGCCGAGCGCCGGAAATCGTTCGAGGACGCGCTCGACCGCGGCCTGCAGGATACCTTCCCAGGATCCGATCCGGTCGCCGTCACCCAGCCGCCGCCGAGTGCGTGCGACAAGGATAGGCCGTAAACGTCATGCTGCGCAGGCAGACGGCATGCGGCGTTTGTTTCGCCGCCATCACGGTGGTGAGGGCGTTGACGCCGAGGCGCTTTCCTTGATCTATGATGAGTGGAACGTCTGCCACAGTAGTAAGATTACTGCATCTTTTTGCTGCTAGAGACCGGGGAAAAGGCTAGTATCCGCCTCCGCAAGGTGGCGGCGGGGCATCCGAAAATGGGTCACAAGTATTTCGGTACCGATGGCATTCGCGGCCGCGCCAACGGCGTGATCACACCGGAACTGGCGCTCAAGGTGGGCCAGGCCACCGGGCTGGTGTTCCGCCGCGGCGAGCACCGCCATCGCGTGGTGATCGGCAAGGACACGCGGCTGTCCGGCTATATGATCGAAACCGCCCTGGTGGCGGGCTTCACCTCGGTCGGCATGGACGTGCTGCTGCTCGGCCCGATGCCGACGCCGTCGGTCGCCATGCTCACGCGCTCGATGCGCGCCGACCTCGGCGTCATGATCTCGGCCTCGCATAATCCGTTCGACGACAACGGTATCAAATTGTTCGGGCCGGACGGCTACAAGCTCTCCGATGAGGCGGAACGCGACATCGAACGGCTGATCGAGTCCGACCTGACCAAGCGGCTCGCCGGCAGCCGCGATCTCGGCCGCGCCAGACGCATCGACGGCGTGCACGACCGCTACATCGAGTTTGCCAAGCGCACCTTGCCGCGCAACCTGTCGCTCGAAGGCTTGCGCATCGTCATTGACTGCGCCAACGGCGCGGCGTACCGCGTCGCGCCCGGCGCGCTTTGGGAGCTCGGCGCCGACGTCGTGCCGATGGGCGTCGAGCCGGACGGTTTTAACATCAATCACGAATGCGGCTCGACCGCGCCGGAAGCGTTCTGCCGCAAGATCCGCGAGATGCGCGCCGACGTCGGCATCGCGCTCGACGGCGACGCCGACCGGGTCCTGATCGCCGACGAACGCGGCCATCTGATCGACGGCGATCAGGTGCTGGCGGTGATCGCCGAAAGCTGGCGCGACGACCGCCGGCTCGCCAAGCCGGGCATCGTCGCCACGGTGATGTCGAATCTCGGCCTCGAGCGGCACCTGCGCGCGCTCGGCCTCGATCTCGTGCGCACGCCGGTCGGCGACCGCTACGTGCTCGAGCACATGCGCGAGCACGGCTACAACGTCGGCGGCGAGCAGTCCGGCCACATCATCCTGTCCGACTATGCCACCACGGGCGACGGCTTTGTCGCCGCGCTGCAGGTGCTCGCCGTGGTGCAGAAGCAGGGCAAGCCGGTGTCGCAGGTCTGCCATCGTTTCGATGCGCTGCCGCAGGTGCTCAAGAACGTGCGCTACAAGAGCGGCAAGCCGCTGCAGCACGCCAAGGTGCGCTCGGCGATCGCCAGCGCCGAAAAGCGGCTCAACGGCCAGGGCCGGCTCTTGGTCCGGCCGTCCGGCACCGAGCCGGTGATCCGCGTCATGGGTGAGGGCGACGACAAGGCGATGATCGAGGAGATCGTCGACGGCATCGTTGACGCGCTCACCGCGCACGCGGTGTGAGCTGGGTTACCCC
>JASHWN010000255.1 GCA_030044035.1 Xanthobacteraceae bacterium | reverse complement strand
CAAGGGCGAAGCCAAGCTTGCTGATCAGCTGTGCGCTCTTGCTCAAGACCAGGAGCGTGCGAGGCAAGCCGTAACTCACAGTGCCGCTAGTTACGCGGCCACTTCTGCGGTGGTTGGGTCGATCACCGAGCGCACCTGAGCAATTGAGTTCGCGGGGAACCCACCCTTCTGGGCGTGCATCCGCACGGTTTCTTCATCTGGCGCGACGTAGATGCAATACACCTTGTTGTCGGTGACGTAGCTCTGGACCCACTGGATTTTGGGACCCATGCTTTGCAGCACGCTGCATGACTTTTGCGAAATAGCCTGCAACTCCTGCTTCGGCAGCTTCCCGGCTCCCGCAATGTCCCGCTCGATTACGAATTTCGGCATGGCGCTGTTCTCCCGTTAGGTCATGCAATTCGCATGACCCGCGCACCAGGCTACGAACCGGCATGCTTGTCTTGAGGCTAGTGCCCCGGCTGAGCCAAAAAACGCACCATAGGGATAGGGACCAATGTCCCGGCTCAGTGTGCGCCGGTAGCTCGATTATTTGCGCCTAGTCCGGCGTCGCGGGCGAGCACGATAGCTTGGTAGCGGTGCGCAACACCGATCTTGTCGAATATCCGCGTGATGTGATTGCGGATGGTTTTCTCCGACAGGCCGAGCGAAGTTGCGATCTCTACATTATCGAGACCTTCGGCGATCCCGTTGAGCACAGCGCGTTCGCGCGGCGTCAGCGTAGCGAGCGGCAATTCGTTGCGCAGGGCGGTAACGTTGCCATTAGTTGGTTCGGCAAGAAACCTGCCTACTTCGTCCACCAAGCGTGGCCATGCCGGCTCGCTGGCAAGTGGCATATGATTTTCGCTATCGAGTGAAACGAAGCGGCTATCGGGGATCAGGCTTGCAAGCAATCGGGCCTGGTCAATTGGCACAACCACGTCGCGTTCGGCATGGAGGATCAGAACGGGACATTTGATCTTACGCGCCGCCGCCCTCACGTCCACGTTCCAGCCATTCTGCATTAGGCGAATGGCTGTTTCGGCGGAAGTTGCTGCGCATTGCTGATCGGACCAAGAACGCAAGTCGTCGAGCGTACTGCTCGGCTGGAAATATGAAGCCCAGACTTGCATGAAAGCATGATTGTCCTGTCCCCAGCCGAGGCGCATGAGATCGAGCAGCACCCGCGCTCTTTCGGCCTCGCGCGGCCTGTCGGTCCAACGCAGCCGTCCGAGCGCATTGGTGCCGTAAAGGATGAGGCGATTGACCCGCTCGGGATGCCGGGCCGTATATTCAATGGCGACCGGGCCGCCCCAGCACTTGGCCAACACATCGAATCGTCGAAGCGCGGCCGCCTCGATGACGCATTCCAAATCCCGAACCCACGATTCGAATGACAGGTCGTCCGGTTCTCGGTCCGAGAGACCGCAGCCGCGAGCGTCGTAGCGTAACAACATGTGCTTGCGGGAAAACGCTTCCAGCCACGGCTGCCAGGCCGGATTGCGCCACTGGTGTTCCAGATGCGTCAGCCACGTTGCCGACATGACGAGTGGCGCCCCTTCGCCGCTCACCGCATAGGCAAGCTTCACCCCGTCCTTGGCAGTGCAGAAGCGAATGTCCTGGCCCATGGCAACCAAAAGCCTTAGCTCCAGTAGATTATATCGCCAGCGGCATTGATTATACGCCTTAATTTTCGATGTTGGGGGAGGCCCATCTCGCCGACATCGAAACCGTCATGTCTGTTTTCTGGCACTTAGCGGACCTCCGGGCTCGTCCGCACCCTCTCCGGTATCGGTTGTGGCATAGCGCACATTCGCCGGTATTAATGAGTACACGCCCCGGTCATCACCCCGCCGACACCGTCGCCGCGGCGCGGTTCATGCCGAGCGCCAGGATGCGGTGCAGCAGATCGACGTATTTGATGCCGTCGTGGCGGGCGGCGGCGGCGAATTCCTGGCTTTCGGCAATTTCGGGATTGGGATTGGCTTCGAGAAAATACGGCGTGCCGTCGGCGGCGAGGCGGAAGTCGATGCGCGCGTAGCCGTCGAGCTCGAGCGTGCGGTAGATGCGCTTGGCGCTGCGCTGGATGCGGGCGACCAGTTCGGGGGGCAGATTCTTGGCCGGCCCGTGCAGGATGCCGCGGCGTTCCTGATAGTCCGTATTGTGCTTGGCCCTTTCGGTCGCGATCGGCCAGTCGCCCTGCGCCAGATTGCCGAATTCCAGCTCCCACACCGGCAGCACGCGCAGGCGCTCGTTGCCGATGACGCCGACATAGATCTCGCGGCCGTCGATGTATTGCTCGGCGATCGCCGGCGTGCCGATGCGCTCGTGAATGAAGCCGACGCGCTCGGCGAGCTTGGCGTCGGAGTCGACCACGGACGCCTGCGCGATGCCGTAGGAGCCGTCCTCGCTCAAGCTCTTGACGATCAGCGGCAGCGGCAGCCGCGCCGGCCGGCGCACCTTGCGGCGCATCGGAAATACCGCGAAGGCCGGCGTTGCAATGCGGTGATAGTGCACCAGCGTCTTCGACAGATCCTTGCCGCGCGCCAGCATCAGGCCGCGCGGATTGCAGCCCGTATAGGGCACGTGCATCAGTTCGAGAAAGCTGGCGACGTTCTGATCGTAGATCGCTTCGCCGGAAAACTGCTCGAGCAGCGTGAGCACGACGTCGGGCTTGAAGCTTTCCAGCTCGTCGCGGATCGGCTTGAGCTCGTCTTGCACGCCGAGCGGACGCACCTCGTGACCGGCGCGGCGCAGCGTGCGCACCACGTCGTATTCGGTTTTCCACTCGTTGATTTGCTGCTCGCTGAACCCCTTGGTCGATTCCGGGGGCAGCAGGTCCGGGTGAACCAGCACCAGGACGCGGAGCGGTTTCATAGCGCGATCCACCTTCGCCGCGACGGACCAAACAGTGCATGCATGGTTTTGGCGGTCAACAGCACCGTGAACTCCATCACAAGCTTTTGCTCAGGTCCGACCGCGCGCAAATTCAGCTCGCGGCAGCGCGCGATCATGTCGTCGAGCACGGCATCGAGCGTGAGCTGATATTCGCCGGTCCAGGTGGCGACGAGCTTGCGCACGCGCGCGCGATGGCGGCGCAGGAACGACGACGCCGCTTCGGCGCGGCGATGCCGGTTCGGATCGGCGG
>JASHWN010000254.1 GCA_030044035.1 Xanthobacteraceae bacterium | reverse complement strand
CGGCGGCCGCGGCCTCGCTGCGCTCGCGCGCCAAACGCTCCTCGGCCTCCTTGACCAGGCGCTCAGAGTCGATGACGTTGACTTTCAGCGCCTCCACCTGCGTGCGCAACGCGGCGATCTCGACGCGCTGGCTGTCGGCATCGACCGACTTTTCGCCGAGCGCGCCGGTGAGCTTGAGCAGATCCGCCTCCTTGTCGGAGAGCGTGCGCTCCAGCTCGCGCAGCGAGCTCGTTTTGACGTCGAGCTCTTCTTCGCTCGAGCGGATTTGTTCGACCAGCGTCTTGTCGCGCGCTTCCATCGCGAACAGGGCGGTGGTCTTTTCGCCGAGTTCTTTCTTGAGCTGATTGATGGCGTCACTCTTCTTGCCGAGCTCGGCGAGCTGCGCGGTGGTCTTGGTCTTGAGCTGCTCGACGCTCATTTCCAGGCGCCGGGTCGACATCGCGAACTCGGCGCGCAGCTGATCCTTATCGGCGCGGATTTCGGCGATGGTCAGCGGCGTCGCCGCTTCCAGCCGCCGCATGGTGAGGCGGACGGCGCGGTTATGCACCAGCGGCACGAATAACAGCGCGAACAGGGCCGCGACCAGGAAGCCGATGCCAAAGTACATCGCCGGTTCGACCATGATACTGACGCCCTCCACGCTGGCGTTACCCTGACACGCGTACCCTGTAGCCTACCACAATGCCGGCTCGTAAACCTAAGCGTTAACGCTTGACCGCGGTTGATATTCGCCGCGGCGCACACTTGGCGGACTGAAGGCAACCGGCAGGTGCGTTTTAGAGTTCCCGCCGCCCTCAGAACGGATTCCAGGTCGGCTGCGAGGTGAACTTGAGATAGCCGAGATTGGCGCCGAGTCGCAGCCCGACGCCGGCGCGGATCGGCACCAGCACGATATTGTTGGCGGTCAGCGCCGTCATGCCGAGCCCGCCGACGAAATAGGCCGAGCCGTCGATGCCGCCGAACCGGTCGAAAATCGCCTCGGTGCGCGGCAGATTGTAGACCAGCATCATGGTCCGCGCGCCATCGGCGCCGGCATCGAAGCCGATGGTCGGCCCCTCCCAGAACACACGCCGGTCGCCGGCATTCTTGGTGTAGAGCGTACCGTCGCCGTAGCGCAGGCCGCCGACGATGGCGCCGCCGGCCTCTTGGCCCAAAACATAGCCGTTCGGCTGGCCCCATTGGCTGCCGGCCCTTTGCACGATCAGGGCGAGTTCCCGCGATACGCCGCCGAAAAAACGATGCCCGGCGGCGATCAGTTCGTCGGCTGAGTACTCGTCGCGCGGTGCCGGTGGCGGCGGCGGAGGTGTCGGTCCGGGCGCGGCCGCGGGCGGCTGGGCTGGCACCGGAGCCGGCTGCGCGCTCGCCGGCGCGGCGGCCAATGTGGCGGCCAAGGCGAGGAGCGACAAGATGGCGGCGAGCCTCACGACGAGGATCATCGGCAGCTCCAGATTAACGCCCCCATTAACGCCTTTGTCACACGCTCACGCTTAAACGTTGCGGTCTCGCTCTCAGCAAAGCCGATTTCCGAATCAGTGAAGCGTTGGCCACAACTATGACCGCAGCACGGCAAAAACGAAAGCGCGGCGCTGGTTTGGCGCTGTCCGTCACAATCGCTGCGGCGCTGTCGCTGTTTGCCGCGGCGGCGCAGGCCAGCCTGACCGCACGGATCGTGGTGGACTGGCATACTGGACTTGCGATCGACGGCTACGATCCGGTGGCGTTCTTCACCGATGGCGCGGCGCTGCCTGGAACCAGCGCGTTCGAGCTTCGTCACGCCGGAGTGGTGTGGCGCTTCCGCAACATCGGCAATCGCGCGGCGTTCGCCGAGCGGCCCGACATTTATATGCCGCGATATGGCGGCTACGATCCGGTCGCCGTTGCGCGGGGCGTTGCGGTCGCCGGCAAACCCAACGTCTGGATCATCGTCGGCCAGCGCTTATTCCTGTTCTACGATCCGGCAGAGCGCCAAAAATTTATTGGCGATCCGGTCCATGTGATTGCAACGGCCGACCGCAAATGGCCGCAGGTTCAGCGCGCGCTTGGTCCATAGCGGCGTGCGCCAGCGGATCATCACGCCGACAGATTCGCTGGCAGCTCCGTCTGACCTCCCGACGCGATGAATCCGTCGATCACGCGCGCCGTGGTGCCGTAACGAAGCGGCTGTCCCTGGGGGGTGACAACCCTGCCTCCCGCCGCCTCGACCACGGCATGACCTGCCGCCGCGTCCCAGTCGCGAACCGGGGCAAGACGGGGATAGAGATCGGCCGTCCCTTCGGCGATGCGGCCGAATTTGATGGCGGAGCCGGAAGCCATCATGTGCGCCCGTGGCAGCTTGGCGATGTAGGCTTGCGTGCGCGGGTCGAGGTGCGAACGGCTGACGACCACCACGATATCCCGCGGCGGCGATTTGCGGGTCTGGATCGGCTGCGGCGACGAAACTCCGCCGTCGGCCGCGAATGCGATCCGCTCCGCGCCGCGGCCGACGATGCCGCGCCAGACCAGTCCCAGCGCCGGTGCGGCGACGATGCCCAGGATCGGCCTGCCGTCCGTCATGATCGCGATATTGATCGCGTATTCGTCATGGCCGGCGACGAATTCGCGCGTGCCGTCAAGGGGATCGACCAGGGCGTAGCTGCCGTTGCTGGCGCCGACGCACGGCGCTTCGTCTTCAGCCTGTTCTTCCGAAACGAAAGGCAATGCGGGAGCAAGGTGCGCGAGCTCTTCGCGGATCGCCGCTTCCGCCGCCAGGTCAGCCTCCGTCACCGGCGACCCGTCGCGCTTGCGGTGAACGTCGCCTTTGCCGGCGAGGCCGCGAACCAAGAGCGCGGCTCGCACGGCGATCGCCGTGATCGCCGGCATCAGCGTGGCGCAGCCTGTGGCATCCAATGTGCTCACGCCAGGCTCCTCGCGGCCGCCGAGTGCCAATGACCCATGCGGTTCGGCGCCGGGCAGGAGGTGTCGTGCACGGCGCAGGCGGTTGCCGAATCGCGTAGGTTATGACACCCAAAAGGCCGCTTACCCGTCTGCGCGGAGCCTGTCATGTCCGGTCCCATTGCCTCCGGCCCCTTGGCGCTTGGCGCCCTCGACCTCGCCGCGCTGTTGTGCTCGCGCGTCTGCCACGACCTGATCAGCCCAGTTGGGGCGATCGTCAATGGCGTCGAAGTCTTGGAGGAGGACAAAGACGAGGAAACCCGGACCTTTGCACTAGACCTCATCAAGAAAAGCGCCGGCCAGGCGTCGGCCCGGCTGCAATTTTGTCGGCTGGCCTTTGGGGCGGCGGGATCGGCCGGCGCGCAGGTCGATACCGGCGACGCGGAGACCGTCGCTCGCGGCCTCCTTGAGGACGATAAGACCAAGATCACCTGGAACCTGCCGCGCGAGCTCAAGCCCAAGAACCAGGTTAAGCTTTTATTGAACATGCTGATCGTCGCCGGC
>JASHWN010000253.1 GCA_030044035.1 Xanthobacteraceae bacterium | reverse complement strand
GCGCATCGCCGTGACGGCGTCGCGGCGAATGAGCGGCGGCGGAATCGAAATCGAGTGGGTGACGCCGGTGTCGTCGGTCAGAAGCCACGGCAGCTCGGTCGCTTCGTCCGCCGGCCGGTACCACACCACATTGTAGCGCCGCTGCCCGGGCCGCAAATCGCCGTTCGGGCCGGCGACTGGATAGAATACGCATTGCTCGCCGGGCGGCAGGCAGAACGCCATCGAGCCGAACAGCTCGCGGTGAATCTCCGGCGGGATCGCGCCCTCGGCAAGCAGCGCCCGCCAAGCGCAATAGCCGGCATAGAGCGGAACGACGTCGGGCAGGCATTGGCCGCGCACGGTCGAGCGCAGGCCGTCGGTGCCAATGAGCACGTCGGCCTCTTCCGCGCCACCATCGGCAAAACGCGCCCGCACGCCTTTGCCGGTCTCTTCAAACGCCTTGAAGGCGCGGCCGCGGTGATAATGAGCGAGCGGGAACGCATCGCGCAGCACGCGATAGACCCGCTCCCAGGCGGTCAGCACCTGCGGGCACTTGACAGTCAGCGTGACGCGGCCGTCGACGTCGAGCAGCTTGCGGGTCTGCGCAACGACGCCGAGATCGTTGGTGTCGAGGCCGAGCGCGTCGAGATGCGCGATCAGCTCGGCCTGCGCCACGATGCCGGCGCCGCGACCGGCCAGCTCGCTTTCGACGCGCTCGAAGACCTCGACTGCCCAGCCGCGGCGCGACAGCATGATTGCGGCAAGAAGCCCGCTCATCGAGCCACCGATCACCAGCGCGCGGCGTTGCCTCGGCATGCGTTAACAATCCGGCGATTTTGCCAGGCTATTTCAAACGTGGCAGGAGCTTTCTATATTGTGCCCGGAATCCTTGGAGGAACGCTATGGCTTTGACCATGCTGGACAAGTCCACCGACCGCACCGACAAATCGGCGTGGCCGGCCGCGCTCACGGCAGAGTTCGAGCGCGAGAAGGCGAACAACAATGGCTGCGTCGGGACCATGCTGTTGTCCGAAGACGAACGCGTGCGGGTCTGGATCATCCGGCTCGCGCCCGGCGAGCGCATCGGCTTTCACCGCCACGTGCTCGACTATTTCTGGACTTCGGTGTCGGGCGGCAGGGGACGTCAGCACCTGATGGACGGCTCGACCGTCGAATACACCTATAAGCCCGGTGAAACGCGGCACGAGACCTACGGGCCCGGGCACTACAAGGTCCACGATCTGGAGAATCTCGGCGACAAAGAGATGGTGTTCATGACCATCGAGTTTCTCAACAGCGCCAACAAGCCGCTGCAGATTCCCGACAAGGTGCGCGCCGCGGCGTGACGCGCTCAGCGCTCGAAGCGCGCCACGATCTCGACGTGCGCTGAATAGCGGAATTGATCGACCGGCGTGACGTCGGTGAGCCGATAGCCGCCGCGTAAAAGTTCGGCGGCATCGCGGGCGAACGTCGCCGGATTGCAGGACACCGCGACGATCAGCGGCACGCCGCTTGCGGCAAGCGTGCGTGCCTGCGCCTGCGCGCCTTGCCACGGCGGATCGAAGACGACGGCATCGAACCCGCGCAAAAACTCGGCGGCCGCGAGCGGGTCCTTGAACAAATCGCGCTCCTGCACCTCGACCGGCTTGAGGCCTGGCGTAGCGGCGGCGCGCTTGAGCGCCGCGAGCGCGGCGGCATCGTTGTCGACGGCGACGACCCGCGCCCGTTCGGCGAGCCGCAGCGCGAACGGACCGATTCCGCAGAACAGATCGGCGATTTTTTTGGCCCTGCCAGTGGCCCCAACGACAAGCCCCGACAGCGCGGCTTCGCCTTCGGCGGTTGCCTGCAAAAAAGCGGCGGGCGGCAGCGGCACAGTGGCGGTGCCGATGCGCAAGGTCGGCGCACGGCTTTGCGCGACGAGTTCGCCGTGGCGCGTCAGCCGCGCCAGATCGTGTTCCGCGGCAACACGCGCCATGGCCGCCGTGAGCGGCGCGGTGAGCGGGCCGGAACCGCGCACGTCGATATCGAGCCCGGCATCGGTCGCGGTGGCCTGGATGTCGAGCGGCTTTTTGTTCGGCTGCAGCGCTTCGGCAATTGCCCAGGCGGCTGGCAAGGCGCCATCGAGGCTCTTGGCCAGGATCGGGCAGCGGTCGATAGCGATCACGCGATGCGCGCGGGCCGCCGCGAAGCCGACTTCGAGCACGTCGTGGGGACTGCGCCGGGCGTGAAAGGTGGCGCGGCGCCGGCCCTCGCCATGCGCATCGATCAAGTCGGCAACCGGTGCGTCGAGCCCCGCTTGGCGCAGTGCCTCGACCACGAGGCTGCGTTTCCACTCCCGGTACGGCACTGCGTCCCAATGCTGAACCGCACAGCCGCCGCAGACGCCGAAATGCGGGCAAATCGGCGCGATCCGTTCGGCGCTCGGCCGTTCGACCCGCAGCAGCGAGCGGCGGTCGGGATGGCCGGGTACCGCCTCGACCTCGACCGTTTCGCCGGGCAAGGCACCGGGGACGTAGATTGGCCCGTCGGGACCATCGGCGATACCGTCGCCGCGATGGCCGATGCGCAAAATCGTCAGGCGTTCAATCACGCTCGGCCTGAACAAAAAATTCGCGGTTGCCGTCGCCGCCCAGAATGGGGGAGGAGACGATGCCGCCGACGCGCCAGCCGCGTCCGGCGAGGAACGCTTCGATGTCGGCACAGATGGCGGCGTGCATCTCCGGATCGCGCACGATGCCTTTTTTGATGTCGCGGCGCGCCGCCTCGAATTGCGGCTTGATCAGCGCCAGCAGCTTTGCGCGCGGCGCCAGCAGCTTTTCGATGGCCGGCAGCACGAGCTTGAGCGAGATGAAGCTTACGTCGACCGTCGCAAAATCCGGCGGCTCGGCAAGGCGCGAGCGATCGAGCGCGCGGATGTCGGTCTGCTCCAATGAGACGAGGCCGGGATGGCCGCGCAGCTTTTGATGAAGCTGGTCGCGGCCGACATCGACCGCATAAACGCGCCGCGCGCCGCGTGCGAGCAGCACTTCGGCAAAGCCGCCGGTCGAGGCGCCGACATCGAGACAGACGCGATCCTTGACCTCGAAGCCGAAATGATCGAGCGCCGCGGCAAGCTTCACGCCGCCGCGCGACACGTAAGGGTGCTCGGGCTCGGCCGTGATCGTGGCAGCGACGGAAATATCTTCGGACGCCTTGCGCACCGGCGCGCCATCGGCGGTGACGCGACCGGCCGCGATGGCGGCCTGGGCGCGGGCGTGGCTTTCGAACAGGCCGCGCTCGACCAGAAGCCGGTCGGCGCGTTGGCGGGTGGGCATTTGCAGCTTCGTTTCCCGGGCGCAGCGCAGCACGAAGCGAAGCGGGGTGGTGCGCTGCAGACCCGGGATCGTTGCGAACGCAGAGTCTGTGAAGGTCCCGGATCAGCGGCGCACCGCTTCGCGCTGCGCCGCATCCGGGAAACATTCCATTCTTTACGACCGGACGAGTTTTACCGTCTCGCCGCGCAAGTTTTGGCCGAGCGCCTCGAAGGCTTTGGCGACGATGCTCTTGGCGTCGAGCCCGGCCTTGGCATACATG
>JASHWN010000252.1 GCA_030044035.1 Xanthobacteraceae bacterium | reverse complement strand
ATCACGCTGGCGTTTGCGCAGATGGTCTATTACGTGGCGCAGGGCCTCGAGCGTTATGGCGGCGACGACGGCCTGACCATCGGCAGCCGCAGCAGCTTCGCCGATCTCGTCGACCTCAACAACGCGACGCAGCTTTACTATCTGTGCTTCGCGCTGCTGTTGGCGAGCCTGTTCCTGGTATCGCGCCTCGTCAATTCGCGCTTCGGCCTGGTGATTGGGGGCGCGCGGTCCAATGAACGGCGGCTGCGCGCCATCGGCTTCTCGCCGTTTCGCTACAAGCTCGTCTGCTTCGTCATTGCCGGCGCGCTGTGCGGGCTGTCCGGCGCGCTGCTCGCCAACCACACCAACTTCATCAGCCCGGCGATGATGTATTGGACGCGGTCCGGCGATCTGATGGTCATGGTCATCCTCGGCGGGCTCGGCTCGTTGTTTGGCCCGGTGCTCGGCACCGTGACGTATCTCTTGCTCGAGGAGGCGCTGTCGCGCGTCACCGAATATCCCGGCCTGTTCCTTGGGCCGGCGCTGTTGCTGGTCGCGATTTTCCTGCATGGCGGCATCGAGGGCCTGCTCGGAGTGCGCCGCCGTGACTGAGCCGCTGCTGCAAGTCGCCGGCCTAACCAAGCGCTTCGGCGGCGTAGTCGCGGCGGACGCCATCGCGCTCGACATCACCGCCGGCGAATGCCACGCCGTCATCGGCCCGAACGGCGCCGGCAAGACCACGCTGATCGGCCTTTTGGCCGGCGAGCTCGCGCCGCAGGGCGGCAGCATCCGCTTCGACAGCCGCGACATCAGCGCACTTGCGGTGCACAGCCGAAGCCAGCTCGGCCTCGCCCGCTCGTTTCAGATCACCTCGCTGTTTGCCGACTTCACCGCGCTCGACAATGTCGCGCTCGCGGTGCAGGCCCATGCCGGTCATTCGTTTTACTTTTGGAAGGACGCGCGCGGCGAGGCGGCGCTGCGCCAGCCGGCGCTGCAAGCGCTCGACGCCGTCGGCCTCGCCGCGCGCGCCGAGACGCGCGTCGACAAGCTCAGCCACGGCGAGCAGCGCCAGCTCGAAATCGCCGTGGCGCTCGCCACCAAGCCGCGGCTGCTTCTGCTCGACGAACCGATGGCCGGTCTCGGCGCCGACGAATCCGCCCGCATGGTCGCCATGCTGCGCCGGCTCAAAGGCGACATCACCATGCTGTTGATCGAGCACGACATGGAGACGGTGTTTGCGCTGGCTGACCGCATCACCGTGCTGGTCTATGGCCGCGTCATCGCCAGCGGCAATCCGGTCGCGGTGCGCGCCGATGCGGCGGTGCGCGAGGCCTATCTGGGCGAGCAGGACGCGCGCCATGGCTGAGCAGAATGGTCCGCCCGCCGGCGCATTGCTCGACGTATCGGGGATCGAGACAAGCTACGGTTTGAGCCGCGTGCTGTTCGGCGTGTCACTCAAGGTCAAGCCGGGCGAGATGGTGTCGCTGTTGGGCCGCAACGGCATGGGCAAGACCACGACGGTGCGCTCGATCATGGGATTGACGCGGGCCACGGCCGGCGCAATCCGCTTCGCCGGCGCCGACATCCGCGATCTGCCGTCGTATCGGATCGCCAAGCGCGGCATCGGCCTCGTTCCCGAAGGCCGCCAGGTTTTTCGCAATCTCACGGCGCGCGAAAATCTGATCGCGACCGCCGCCAACCACAGCGGCGTCGCCACTCCGTGGACGCTCGACAAGGTGTTTGGGCTGTTTCCGCGCCTTGCCGCGCGCGCCGGCAGCATGGCGAACCTGTTGTCCGGGGGCGAGCAGCAGATGCTCGCCATCGGCCGCGCGCTGATGACCAACCCGCGGCTCCTCATCCTCGACGAAGCCACCGAGGGGCTGGCGCCGCTCATTCGCGACGAAATCTGGCGCTGCCTCGCAGGCTTGCGCGCCGGCGGCCAAGCCATCCTGGTCATCGACAAGAACGTCGACGCGCTGACCCGCATCGCCGACCGCCACACGATTATCGAGCGCGGCCGCGTGGTGTGGACCGGCAGTTCGGCCGAACTGCAAACCGCGGCCGACGTCCAGCACCGCTACCTCGGCATTTGAACGCGGCTCGCCGCGGCGGAATGAAGGCCATCGCGCGCTAAACCGCGAGCTTGACGACGCAGATGGCCGGATCGGCCGCATCCGGCACCACCGCGAAGCCGAGCTGGCGGCACATGGCGAGCATCGTGGTGTTTTCGCCCAGCACTTGGCCCTCGATGGCATGGATGCCCTCGGCGCGGGCGTATTCGATCAACAGCTGCATCAGCCGCCAGCCCAGCCCGTGGCCCCTCAGATCGGAGCGCACCAGGACGGCATATTCGCCCTTGTCGTAGGTGGAATTGGCGTGCAGGCGCACGACGCCGAGCATCGCGCCGCCCGCTTCGGCGACTGCGATGAACGCCATAGCGCGCGCGTAATCGATCTGGGTGAAGCGCGCGATGAAGGCGTGGCTGAATTCCTTGATCGGCGCGAAGAAGCGCAGCCGCAAATCCTCCGCCGTCACGTGGCGCAAGAACTGCGGATAGAGCGCCTCGTCCTCGGGTCGGATCGGGCGGACCAGCACCGCGGTGCCATCGGCGAGCGCGATGCGCCGCTCCCATTCTTTCGGGTACGGCCTGATGGCGAAACGCGGATGGCCGCACGGGTGGCGCGGCTTTTGATCGAGCGGTGCGATCGAGATGCGCGCATCGACCGCGATGACGCCTCCCTCGTCGGCCAGCACCGGATTGAGGTCGATCTCGCGGATTTCCGGAAAGTCGGCCGCAAGCTGCGCCAGCTTGACGAGCAGAAGCTCGATAGCGCGCTCGTCGGCCGCCGGCACGTTGCGATAGGCTTTGAGAATGCGAGAAACCCGCGTGCGGGCGATGAGGCGGCGCGCCAGCGCCAGATCGAGCGGCGGCAGTTCCAGCGCCTTGTCGGCGACGACCTCGACCGCAGTGCCGCCCTGACCGAACACGACGACCGGGCCGAAGGTCGGGTCGTCGGCTATGCCGACGATCAGTTCGCGCGCCTTGGGGCGCACGATCATCGGAAACACCGTGACGCCATCGATCCGCGCCTCGGGCTTGGCCTCGCGGGCGCGGCGCAAAATATCAGAAGCCGCCTCGCGCACGGCGCGCTCGTTGCCGAGATCGAGCCGCACGCCACCGACTTCGGATTTGTGCACGATGTCCGGCGACTGGATTTTGAGGACGACCGGCGTACCGGTATCGAGATACGGCTTGGCCGCCGCGACCGCTGCATCGGCATGGCGCGCCAAGACCGCCGGCGCGATCGGAATCTGATAAGCGGAAAGCACGCGAGCGAGCTCGATGGGATCGAGCCACGTCCGCCCCTCACCCACACCATCGAGCACCCGCCGCACCGCGGCCGCATCGGGCGCAAAATCCTGCGGCAGGTTCGGCGGCGTCGCCATTAAAAGCTCGCGCGATTGCCGGTAGCGCACCAGATGCATGAAGCCGCCGACCGCGTCGCTCTCGGTCGCGTAGCTCGGGATGTGCGCGGCATCGAACGCCGCTTCCGCCGGGCCGCTGTCGCCGAGCCAGACCGCCAATACCGGTTTCGGCGGAAAGCGCTCGCCGCGGTGCTTTTGCGCCACCCCGATTACCGCGTTGGCGGCGTCGCGCGGCGCGGCGAGCGCGGTCGGCACGTTCATGACCAAGATCGCGTCATTGGCTTCGTCAGCCAGCAAAAGCTCCAGCGCGGCAGCGTAGCGCGCCGCATCGGCATCGCCGGCGATGTCGACCGGATCGGCGCGCGACCAGATCGGCGGCAGCGCGGCATCGAGTTTTTGCAGCGCCGCTGGCGAGATATCGGCCAGCTCACCGCCGAGATCGGCCAGCCGGTCGACGGCGAGCACACCGACGCCGCCGCCATTGGTAAGAATGGCGAGGCGCTTGCCCGACAATTCGGTCAAATGGCCAAGCGTCTCCGCGGCGGCAAACAGTTCGTCGAGATCGAGCACGCGCAACAGCCCGGCACGACGGAACGCGGCGTCGTAGACCGCGTCCGAACCGGCCAGCGCGCCGGTATGGGTGGCCGCCGCCTTGGCGCCCTGCGCGTGACGGCCGGACTTGATCACCAGCACCGGCTTGCCGCGTGCCGCCGCACGCGCCGCCGACATGAACTTGCGCGCATCCTTGATCGATTCGATGTAGAGCAGGATGGCGCGGGTGCGCCGATCCAGCGCGAAATGGTCGAGCAGGTCGGCAAAGTCGACGTCGAAGCCGTCGCCAAGCGAAACGATCGCCGAGAAACCGACATCGTGCGTCGCCGCCCAGGCGACCAGTCCGGCGGCGATGGCCCCCGACTGCGAGATCAGCGCCAAATCGCCGGCGCGCGGCATCGCCGCAGCGAAGCTGGCATTGAGCTTGGCCTGTGGCACCAGGACGCCGAGGCAGTTCGGGCCGACAAGCCGCATGCCCGCGGCGCGCGCGGCCTGCTCGCTCTCTTCCGCGAGCGAGCCCGGGCCATGGCCGAGGCCCGCGGTGATGATGATGCCGGCCGGCGTGCCCTTGGCGGCGGCCTCCGCAACCACCGCAGGTACCGCCGGCGGCGGCACCGCGATCACGGCGAGATCGGGCGCTTGCGCAAGTGCTGCGTAGGATTTGACCGCCGCGACGCCCTCGATCGCCGGGTAATGCGGATTGACCAGGCTGACCGGACCGGCAAAGCCGCTGCGCTGCAGGTTCAGCAACACCGCGCGTCCGGGAGAAGTGATCCGCGGCGACGCTCCGACTACGGCGACCGAGCGCGGCGCGAACAGCGTCTCCAATCGATACGTCGACATCGTCGTCCGCCTGGGTCGCCCGTTTTGCTCGCTTAGCCGCCGGCAACCTAGCCGGTTTCGCAACGGTCCTTAAGACGTGATGCCCGGCGCGAGGCCGGGCATCACACAAACATACCGACAGGTTGTGGCTCAGCCCACCAGCGGCCGCAGCGCCGGATAATGTTCGGGCAGGCGCCAACTCTCGACCACACCGTCGAGGCCGAACACATGACCGGCGCGTTTGGCGATCAGGTACCCCAAGCAGCCCGCGTACACGATGTGATAGTCGATCAG
>JASHWN010000251.1 GCA_030044035.1 Xanthobacteraceae bacterium | reverse complement strand
TGAACGGCAGCGCGATCAACAGCGCGACGAAGATCGCCAGGATTTTCGGAATGAAGACCAACGTCGTCTCCTGGATCTGCGTCAGCGCCTGCAACAACGAGATAGCGACGCCGACAACGAGGCCGACCAGCATCAGCGGCGCCGCGACGATCAAGAGCGTCACGATAGCGTCGCGCGCCACATCGAGCACTTCCGGTCCGGTCATCATCTCCCCGCCTGCTCTGCCTCGTCCTGAGGATGAAATTGTCGGTCAGATCGGCATCTTCAAAATGTCCTCGTAGGCCGCGATCACCTTGTCGCGCACCGCGACCAGCGTGCTGATCGCAGTTTCCGATTCGGCCACGGCGGTGACGACGTCGACCATGTTGGCCTTGCCCATGGCCGCGGCCTGGGTCTGCTGATCGGCATGAGCGCCGGCCTGCGACACCGCCGAGACCACGTCCTTGAGAATCGCGCTGAAGCTCGGCCCGTCGGGCGAAGGCGCGCCGGCGATAGCGCGCGCCGGATTGCCGGCCTCCGCGCCAAGGCGGCCGAGCGCCGCATAGGCATTGGCCGCGGCGGCGGGGTTGATCGGCATGGCTTACCTCCACATGTTCGCTTGCGTTCGATGTGCGGCTTTCGCTCAGCTCTTGAGAATGTCGATGGTGCGCTGGAGCATGCGGCGCGTCGCGGTGATGACGTTGAGATTCGATTCGTAGGAGCGCTGCGCATCGCGCAGGTCGGTGAGTTCGACCAGCGTGTTGACGTTGGGATATTTGACGTCGCCGTTGGCGTCAGCGGCGGGGTTGCCGGGCTCGTGCTTGACGCGGAAATCGGAATTGTCGGTCTGCACCGCTCCGAGCTTGACCACATTCACGCCGAGCGCGCTGTCGAGCGCCGAGCTGAAGGTCACGATGCGGCGGCGGTACGGATCGCCGCCTGGCGTCTGCGCCGTCGAATCGGCATTGGCGATATTCTCGGTGATGATGCGCATGCGGCCGAGCTGGGCATGCAGGCCGGACGCGGCGACGGTGAGCGTTTTGATGAAATCCATAGCCGCCATGGTTCACTTTCTCCGAGCCGACGACGTGAGACGCCAAAAATCCCGCGCGCTATTTGTCGACCGCGGTTTTGATCAGCGCCAGGCTGCGCGTATAGAGATCGGCGACGGCGTCGAAATCCATCTGGTTGGACGCCACTCGCATCATCTCGTCCTCGTGATTGACGGCGTTGCCGCCCGGCCGCACCTCGTATTTGAGCGTGCGGTCGGCGGCAAAGCGCGACCCGCCGGCATCGCCGCCGAGATGGTCGGGATCGGTGCGGGCGAGCGTCAGCGTGCCCGGAGACGCCAGTGCCTGTTCGAAATTCGGCGGAGCCAGATCGCGCGGCCGGTAATTGGGCGTATCGGCGTTGGCGACATTTTCGGCCAGCACCTGCTGGCGCTCCTGGTGCCAGTCCATGCGCGTGCGCAGCATGGACAGGATCGGAATGTCGGTGATCGGCATCGGTTCCGCCTCGTAAATGGCCGGCCGGGCGGGCCAGCCGACTGGGCAGACTTTGCCGATTGTATGGTTAATGGCGGGTTAAACTGCGGTTCCATCGGGTTTTGCCATTAATCCGCCGTTTACCATGCGAATGCTTGAGCCACCGCGAATACGGGCAAATCCGCCCCAAAACTTTAATTCTTTGTTAGTATTCGCGGCGGCAAATGTTACCGGCGTCGTTAACCATTGACGTTTCCGATGGCGCGCCGGAGTTGAGGGGACGAGGGACTCATGGGCTTCTTCGGCGGCATGCCCTTTCCGGTGCAATTCTTTCTCGCCTTCATCATCGTGCTCGGCCTGATCGGTGCGACCGCCTGGGCGGTGCGGCGTTTCGGCGCCGGCCGGCTCGGCGGCGGCGGGCTTCGCGGCCGACAGCCCCGGCTGGCGGTGATCGACTACGCCAGCGTCGACGGACGGCGGCGGCTCATTCTGGTGCGCCGCGACAATGTCGAGCATTTGGTGATGATCGGCGGCCCGACCGACGTCGTGGTCGAATCCAATATCGTGCGTGCCGCGCCGGCGGCGCGCGACATTGCAGTGCCGCGGCAGCCTGTCATCGAGTCGACGCCGCGCGCGATTCCTTTGCCGGATAACGCGGCGAACGGCGCGTGGCCGCTGCAGCCGGAGCCGGCTGTTGCAAGCGCACCGGCGCGCATGCCGCGTGGCGAGCACACAGCCGAAGAATCGTGGCCGCTGCAGCCGCAGGCCGAAGCTCGTCCGCGCCCACCGCGCGACACGCTGGCCGCGCTCGCCGACGAACTCTCGCCGCGCCCAACGCCCCCGCCACCGCCACCGCCGCGCAATCGCCCGCAGCCGAGCGCGCGGCCGCCGGCCGTCGAACCGCGGCCAGAGACGAGGCAAGAGACACGCCAAGAGACGAGGCCCGAACCGCGCATGCCGGCCGCACCGCCGGCTCCGGCCGAGCCCGCCGCGTCGATCGATCAAAGCCTGGCCGACATGGCGCACAAGCTCGAAGCGGCCTTGCGCAAGCCGAAAGCCGATCGCGCCGAACCGAACGCTGCCGCCGCAGCATTGCCCAACACAGACGCGCCATCCGCTGGCGCGCCGGCCGCGGCCGGCGCTCCGGCGCGCAACCGCCCCATCGACACCAAGCCTGCACGCAGCGAAGCCAAGCCGCAACCAAATCCCGGCAAGACACTCTACGACAGTCTCGAGCAGGAGATGGCAAGCCTGCTCGGCCGCTCCACGGCAAAGAACTGAAGAACCAACGCAACAACACGACTGATGCACATTAACTGATGCAAATCGCTTGGGGCCGCCGCGTCCGCCTCACGACGGTAGCGGCCTCAGTAGCGGCACTTCTGTTCTCGGCGACGCCGCTCGCCGCGCAGGACATCAGCATCAATCTCGGCCAGGGCGCCGGCGGCGGCGGTCTCAACGAGCGCCTCGTTCAACTGATCGCGCTCTTGACGGTGCTGTCGCTGGCGCCGTCGATCCTGGTGATGATGACCTCGTTCACCCGGATCGTGGTGGTGCTGTCGCTTCTGCGCACCGCGCTCGGCACCGCGACGGCGCCGCCCAACTCGGTCGTCATTTCGCTCGCTTTGTTTCTCACCGCCTTTGTCATGGGGCCGGTGCTGACGCGATCCTACGACGCCGGCGTCAAGCCGCTGATCGCCAACGAGATCACGGTCAACCAGGCGTTCGACCGCGCCAGCGGCCCGCTGCGCGGCTTCATGGAAAAGAACGTTCGCGACAAGGACCTCAAATTGTTCCTCGACATGTCGGGCGAACAACCGCCGGCGAAGCCCGAAGACCTGTCGATGCGCATCCTGGTTCCGGCCTTCATGATCTCCGAGCTCAAGCGTGCCTTCGAGATCGGCTTTCTGTTGTTCCTGCCGTTCCTGATCATCGATCTCGTCGTCGCTTCGGTGTTGATGTCGATGGGCATGATGATGCTGCCGCCGGTCGTGGTTTCGCTGCCGTTCAAGCTGATCTTTTTCGTCCTGGTCGACGGCTGGACCCTGGTCGCCGGGTCGCTCATTCAGAGCTACGGGACGTAGCGGCGCGCGATCGCGGGAGCGCGTAGTAACTGATTAGAAAGTTTGGCTGGGCATCCGCTAAAAACTCGAATTGCGCATAACACGCTCGACAATGCGCCGCTCCATCTCGTCGGACAAATGTCCACCGGACTGAGCAATCAAGCGCTGGATTTCCCGCTGCATGTGACGGTAACGGGCATCCTCTGCATCATCGAAGATATGACGCAGAACACCCCCGAGAGTTTTGCGAACAGCTCGCACCGCTGTGCTCGTGGCAAGTTTTAGCTTCATGCCCCCGGATATAGGCAGCTGAGAGCTCGCCCAGAAACGAAATTAAGTGATGATGCTAGCGTGTGGGCAGATAGCGAGGACGTGCGTCGAGCTTGCCGGAGCGAATCAAAACGGCGACAGCCGCGCGGACGCGCCGCGCGGCGGTGCAGCATCTATGCGGCTCTATTCGGCGGCGCGCATTCGCAACGGCGCCGGTCGCGCCAATTTCAAGAATTCCTTCAGAGCGCTGGAAATCAATGCGTCCTGGCGGTGAACAAAAACGGTGGTGATGCGCGTCTCCGCTTCGGGCACTTCGTGAACGCTGACGGCGTTGTCCCGCCAGATCGAACCGATGAGGCTCTTAGGCAACAAAGTAATGCCGAGACCGGCGCTCACGGAGCGATAAATAGTTTCAATATTGCCGAATTCGATGTGCCGAATGCCCACCACGCCGCGCTTCATCAAGATATTCTCAAGTATCTGCCGGTACGCGCATCCTTGAGGGTGAACAACGACTTTGACATCACCCTTGCGGGTCAGATCGTCGAGGGACCGTATCGTGCGAGGAGCCAAGACGACGAGTTGCTCGCGAAAAAAGGTCTCCTCTACCAGGTCCTGGTGGTTGACCGGGCCGCAAACAAAAGCGCCCTCGACCATGTGGTCCAGCACTTGCGCGATCAGCTCATAGGTCGTGCCGGTGCGAAGCACCAAATCGACCTCAGGGTACGCGGCCGCGTAGGCCGCCAGGATCGGCGACAATCGCAGCGCCGCGCTCGTTTCCAGAGAACCAATCGTCAAACGGCCTCTCGGCTCGCCATCGTCCTTGACCGCCCTTCGCGCTTCGTCGAGCAGGTAAGTAACCTTCGTCGCGTACGGAAGCAGCCGCTCGCCGGCAGCGGTCAGCGTGACGCCCTTGCGTCCGCGATGAAACAATGCAACGCCCAGCTCCTCTTCAAGCGTACGGACCCGTGCCGTCACATTCGACTGCACGGTGTTCAGCGCGGTTGCTGCACGGTTCATGCCGCCAACTTTGGCGACCGCGGCAAAGAATTTCAGGTCGGCGGCATCCATGTGCAACATCCACAGCGATTGCACGGGGAGCGGTATATAGCATCAGACTCGACAAGGCGCCCACCCGATACCTGGCGTTGGGCGATAGTCAGTCATGCGATTTCGGCAGGGCCGATGACATCGTCCTGTAATTTGCGCCGATTTGATGCATGTATCTGATTTCGCGATAACAACATCAATTAATTTCGTTACTTATCGCATCCCACGCTTCTCATATTCCGCGCATGCGCGATGCAAAAACATTACCCAGGTCAAAGCTTGGCGACGGATTGAAGCAAGCCACATTATCGGCCGTCGCCAGCGTTCGTTTTCTTGCCCGATTCGCCAGTTGCTACATGCAGCTTCAGCATGAGTACAATGAACTGGCGCGGCTGAACCACCACAGCCTTCGCGATATCGGCCTGACTGCCAACGATGTGGCGATGATTACGCAACGGCCGATTTGGCGTCGCTGCTGGCAATCGGTGCGCTCGTGCCCGAACCGGCGCTGCCGCAACAGCTCCAGGTGCCTAGCCGAGTGCCGGCGGATCTCACCAACGTAAATCTGCCTGAGCGCTCGATGAGAAACGGGAGGTTCCTAGAAAACCTCGGCGTC
>JASHWN010000250.1 GCA_030044035.1 Xanthobacteraceae bacterium | reverse complement strand
TGCGCGCGCGCGACAGCCGCCCATAGGTCGACTTCAGCCCGAACAGACCGCACAGCGACGCCGGCACGCGGATCGAGCCGTTGGTGTCGGAGCCGAGCGCGAGCGGAACGAGGCCGCCGGCGACCGCAGCGGCCGAGCCGCTCGACGAGCCGCCGCTCATGCGCGCAAGGTCGTGCGGATTGCGGCAGGCGCCGTCGTGAATGTTCTCGCCGGTGAAATCGTAGGCGTACTCGCCCATGTTGAGCGCGCCGATCAGCACGGCGCCGGCGCCTTCGAGCCGCTCGATCAGGGCGGCGTCGCGTTTTGCCGGCGGCGCATCGCGATTGATCTTCGATCCCGCCAGCGTCGGCAGGCCTTCGACATCGAACAAATTCTTGACCGCGAACGGAACGCCGGCAAGCGGGCCGATCGGTCGGCCTCCTGCGCGCACCGCATCGAGCGCTTGCGCACGCGACAGCGCGCGCTCCGCGGTGATCGCGGTGAATGAGTTGAGCAAATGGTCGCGGCCGCGGATGCGGCCGAGCGTCGCTTCGATTACTTGCAGCGCGCTTGTTTGACCGCTCGCCACGGCGCCCGCGATATCAACCGCGCTGCTCGACGAGAAATCCGTCGCGGCCGCGTCAAGCATGGAACACCGGCGCCGGCTCGGACTCGTCGGCGAGCGGAAAGTCGTCGACCCGCGCCGCGTGCTCGAGCAGCAATCGCAGGTGAAAATTCACGCCATCGCGCCAAGCCGGATCGATGGGCAAACCCGATGCCTGCGCGCTCGCAGCGATGAACGCTTCGAGGAATTCGTCTTGGTGCTTCATCGAACACTCCCTCCCCGGCGCGGTTCGTGCTGCGGAGCCTTCCGCAAACCGCATGCCAGCGGCCGTGGCCCCTGCGCCGGAGCTTAAAACTTTGACTCGATGGCCGTCACGGGGGCATGGGCGCAAGCGCGAATGGGCATTTGAGCTTTTGGGCAGCGGGAAGCTTAAGAATTAGGCATCGTCCGCCGCTTTGCCGCAGCAACGCCGCTTCTAATCTGGCCCCGATCTTGCAGCTTGCACAGCGTTGCGGCGCATGGAGATCGGGATGCCGCGCCTGACCGTCGAAGCCGAACCGGCGCCGCTATGCGTGGATAGTGCGGCCGCGGCGCTGATCATTATCGATATGCAGCGCGACTTCCTTGAACCTGGCGGTTTCGGCGCAGCGCTGGGCAATGACGTGTCGCTGCTGCGGCCTGCGGTGGCGCCCTGCCGGGCGATGCTCGACGCCGCGCGCCGCCTCGGCATGCTCGTCATTCACACCCGCGAAGGACACCGGCCGGATTTGTCCGACGCACCGCCGCTCAAAGTCGAGCGCGGCGATCCGCGACACCGCATCGGCGCCCGCGGGCCGATGGGCCGCATCCTGATCCGCGGCGAGCCGGGTCACGACATCATCGCCGAACTCTATCCGCTGGCCGGCGAACCGGTGATCGACAAACCGGGCAAGGGCGCCTTCTACCAGACCGATCTCGAACTGATGCTGCGCAATCGCGGCATCGATACCCTGTTCGTTGCCGGGGTGACTACGGAAGTCTGCGTCAACACCACCGTCCGCGAGGCCAACGACCGCGGCTTTCGCTGCATCGTGCTGGCCGACTGTTGCGCCTCTTATTTTCCGGAATTTCACCGGGCCGGCCTCGCCATGATCAAGGCGCAAGGCGGCATTTTCGGCTCGGTCGCGCCGTCGACGCCGCTTGTCGCCGCGCTCACCGAGCTGGCCGCACGCGGCGCAACGCCGTTGCGCGCGGTATCCGCTTAAGAGCAGGAGCGCACCATGAGCACCACCACTGCCGGCGTTGCGTTTCGACCACGCTTGTGGGCGCCCGGCGACTGGAATGCCTTCTTCGGCTTCGGCACCAACATTTTGGTCAACATGCTGACGCTGACCATCCTGCTGCGTTTCGTCCTGCAAATGCCCGACGCGATCGTGTTCGGCCGCATCCTGCCGGCGATGGGCCTGATGATGTGCCTGTCGACGATGTACTACGCCTATCTGGCCTACCGACTGGCCAAGAAAACCGGCCGCAACGACGTCTGCGCGCTGCCGTCGGGCATCAGCGTGCCGCACATGTTCATCGTCACGCTGGTGATCATGCTGCCGATCAAGCTCGCCACCAACGATCCGGTGCAGGGCTGGGAAGCAGGATTGGTCTGGGTGTTCTTCCAGAGCTTCATCCTGATGCTCGGCGGTTTTATCGCGCCGCTGATTCGCAGGATCACGCCGCGCGCGGCGCTGCTCGGAACGCTGGCTGGCGTGTCGATCACCTTCATCTCCATGACGCCCGCGCTGCAAATTTTCATGACGCCGGTGATCGGCTTCACCTGCCTCGCCATCATCGTGGTGAACTGGCTCGGCGGCTTCAAATATCCGGGGGGTATTCCGGCCGGGCTGGTCGCCATTGCGGCCGGCATGCTGATCGCCTGGGGCTCCAATCTGTTCGGTCTCAATTACGGTGGACTGAGCGGCAAGGGCGTGCTCGACGCGTTTTCGAACTTCGGCTTCAACGTGCCGCTGCCGGCCTTCGGTCACGTGTTCGCCGGCTTCAAATATCTCGGCATCATCCTGGTCACGGCGGTGCCGTTCGGCATCTACGACCTGGTCGAGGCCATGGACAACGTGGAAAGCGCCGAAGCGGCCGGCGATGCGTATCCAACGACGCGCGTGCTCACCGCCGACGGCGTCGTCAGCCTGATCGGCTGCCTGATGGGCAATCCCTACATCAATGCGGTCTATATCGGTCATCCGGGCTGGAAGGGCATGGGCGGCCGCATCGGCTATTCGGCCGCCACCGGCCTCATGGTGATCGTGCTGTCGTGGTTCGGCGTGATTGCGCTGCTTTTGGCGATCGTGCCGGTGGTGGCGATCTCGCCGATCCTGCTCTACATCGGCATGTTGATCGGCGCGCAAGCTTTCCAGACCACGCCCAAAGGCCACGCGCCCGCTATCGTGCTGGCGTTGGCGCCGCATGTTGCGGCCTGGGCCAAAACCCTGATGGATGGTGCGCTGCAAATCGCCGGGACCGATGCCGCGAAACTCGGCTTCGATAATCTCGCCAAGGTCGGTGTGCTCTATCCGGGACTGCAGACGATGGGCGGCGGCGCCATCCTCACCGGCCTGGTGCTCGCCGCCGTCGGCGCCAACGTTATCGACAAAAAATTCGCCAATGCCGCCGCATTCGCGCTGGCCGGCGCGGTGCTGACGTTCTTCGGCTTCATGCACGGCCAGGCGGTCGGCATCGCGGTCTCGCCGACGGTCGCCGCCGCGTATCTGATCGTCGCGGTCTTCCTGTTCGCACTCAGCCGCTATCCGGCCTTGGCACCGGCACTTGCGATGCCGGAACGGGCGATCGCGTCAACGCCTGCGGAATGAGGTAGGAGATCGGCGGCACCAAGTCCGCCGGCGTTGTAGCTGACGCAATGCGGTCGGCGCTTGCCGGTGCGGCAGGTTATTGCCATAGCACGTATCGAGATTCGCGGAACGCCTCGCCACCCATCGCCGCGAGGACCGCGTTCTCGACAGCGTCATAATTTAGCTGCTGTACACGGGCGTACCCGGCGCGCCGATGGCTTCGAGACTGGTAAAATTCACGCACGCCAATTCCCCGACTTGACGAAAATTATCTTCTATTTACAACGGTAAAGGTCGTCTTAAATGAAAAAATATTCTACTACACGAGTAATGCATCGTGGAACGAGAGCTCACCTTCCGCCGCCGAGCACAGGCAGTCTTTCGCGTCGCTGCAAATGCCGGACTCGCCGAGCGCGCGCAGTCGCACCCATGAGCCGGCTCGACGATGTAAAGGCGCAGAGCATCTTCATCTTTCGCCAGGCGTTCGCCCGGCTGCGGCGCATTGGATGGTGGGAGCAAGACGACAACAAGGAATGCGGCCTGCATAGCGCCGGCAGCGACAAAGGTCTGCCGGAGCCGGTGCCGCCTTAGGGGTGCCGACGCGATCTGCGGAACTGTGATCGGAGTGCGCTCATGATCGATCCGCTATACGTCGCTTCCGGCTTTGCTGTCGGTTTTCTGGTCGGCATGACCGGTGTCGGCGGCGGGTCACTGATGACGCCGTTGCTTATTTTGCTGTTCGGCGTGCATCCGGTTACGGCAATCGGCACCGACCTGCTGTTTGCGGCGTCCACCAAGACCGTCGGAACGCTGGTGCATGCCGCGGCACGCTCGATCGACTGGGCTATCGTCGGGCTGCTTTCGCTCGGCAGCGTACCGGCGACGATCGCCACGATCGCCGTGCTTTCGCGGTTCGATCTGAAAAACGCCGCCGGCCAACACTTCATCACGTTGACGCTCGGAGCCACGCTGTTGGCGACATCGGCCTTTCTGATCGCCGGCAAAACCATTCGCGAGCGCTATGCCGCCGCTCGGCTCGATGCCCGCAACGCCGCATTGCTGACGATTGTGTTGGGCCTGGCAATGGGCGTTCTCGTCACCGCGACATCGGTAGGCGCCGGCGCGATCGGGGTGACCGTGCTTTTGCTGCTCCACCCGCGAATGCCGCCCGGCCGCATCGTCGGCTCGGATATCGCCCATGCCGTCCCGCTCACGCTGTTGGCGGGTGCGGGGCACTGGTATTTGGGTTCGATCGATTGGACGCTGCTATCGACGCTGTTGATCGGATCCCTGCCCGGCATCATCGCCGGAAGTTACCTTGCGACCCGGGCGCATGACGCCGTGATTCGGATCGCGCTTGCCTGCGTCCTCGTCGTCGTTGGCATAAGGCTTCTTGGTTGACCCGCACGTCACACGTGCTGCCCGCCGTTGATGTGGATTTCGGCGCCGTTCACGTAGGACGCGGTCTCGGTGCACAGCACGTAGATGATCTTCGCCACCTCGTCGGGGGTGCCGAGCCGGCGCATCGGGATGTTGGCCACGATCTTTTCCGTGCCGGGCGACAGCATGGCGGTATCGATCTCGCCGGGCGCGATGGCGTTGACGCGGATGCCGCGCGGCCCGAAATCGGCCGCCATCTCGCGGGTCAGCGCCGCCAGCGCCGCCTTCGAGGTCGCATAGGCGGCGCCGGCGAACGGATGCACGCGCGAGCCGGCGATCGAGGTGACGTTGACCACCGAGCCCTTCGCCGCCTGCAGCTCGTCAAGCAGCCCGCGCGCCAGCAT
>JASHWN010000249.1 GCA_030044035.1 Xanthobacteraceae bacterium | reverse complement strand
CAGCTCGAAGCCATAGAACGCGCCGGCGAGCGGCGCGCCGAAGGCGCCGGCGATTCCGGCCGCCGCGCCGCAGCCGACCAGAATGCGCAGGTCGCCGCGGCGCAGACGAAACGCCGCGCCGATCCGCGAGGCGATGCCGCTCGCCGCCTGGGTATAGCCGGCCTCCAGTCCGACCGCGGCGCCGACCCCGCTCGACCAGATCGTCTGCGCCGCCACGATCATGCTGCCGAGCAGCGACATGCGGCCGCCGTGCAGCGCGTTGGCTTCGATCGGGTCGACCTCGCGCTCCGGACGCCAGCGCCTGATCATCTCGGTCGCCGCACCGAACAGCAGGCCGCCGAGCAGCGGCACGCACAGCGCCAAGACCGGGTTGAGCGACAGCCGAGCCGACAAGCGTTCGTCATGCTGCAGGTTGAAAAAAATCTCGTGCAGCAGGTCGACCATGGTGCCCATGGCGGCAACGACCAGGCCGGCTATGGTGCCCACCAGCATCGCCAGCGCGATCAGGCTTGATTCCCGCGCTCTGACCAGCGCGCGCAGCCGCCGCGGAATCTCCAGGCGGCCGGCAAGCCGCGTCAGCGTAGACCAGGGCCATCGGCCGGGCGGTCGCAGCGGATAGGCTGCCGGATCAGCGTGCGTCTGAGCCATGTCGCACTCGCCTGACGCAAACATGAGTTGCGCAAACATGAGTTGCGCAAACACGAGTCGAGGTCGCAGCCGCGCTCCTGCCGGAGCGGCACTCGCGCGCGTTGCTGCCGTTTGTGGTCGCTATGCGTCTATCGATGCGTGCTGGCATTGCGACTTCCGTCGCAGGGTTAACGCAGCTCGTCATCATGCCGCTTTCGTTCAGGCGGGCTCGGCTGCCTTGAAGGGCACGCCGCCTTGGGAGTGGCGCACCGCGCTGGGCACGCGATGGCTCGTCCGGCGACAGACTGCCGACGCGATCCCCGCCGCGGCGGCGTTCTTATTCCCCTTCGGGACAACACTGCACCGATCAACGTAGCCAATCGTCCCAAATGGATTCGAAGTCAACCCAATGCTTGAACGGTCGCATGGCCGGCGCCGGACGGCGCTTCGGAACAGCCCTTCGGGCGGGGCGTTGACGCACGGGCAGCACGGGCTGGGAAGCATTGCGCGATGATTTCAGCCGCTGGCAATCGATTGCCGCATCCGGACTCCGCCGCGGCAGCGCCCCTCCCGCCGCAGCATAAGCGGGCACCGGAGCCGGTCGCAGCTCCGCCCGGCAGCATCGTCGAAACCGATATTCCGGCGCGGCTCGACGCGCTGCCGTTCGGCCGCTTTCACGTGCTCGTCATCGTGGCGCTGGGCATCACCTGGATTCTCGACGGGCTCGAAGTCACGCTGGCCGGTTCGCTGTCGGGCGAGCTGAAGCAAAGCTCGGGGCTCGGCCTGAGCAATGCCGAGGTCGGCCTGGCGAGCAGCTGCTATCTTGCCGGCGCGGCGCTCGGCGCGTTTTTCTTCGGTTGGCTCACCGATCGTCTCGGCCGCAAAAAACTCTTCACCGTGACGCTGATCGTCTATCTTCTGGCCACCGCGGCGACCGGCCTGTCGTGGAACTTTTGGAGCTTCGTACTGTTCCGTTTTTTCACCGGCGCCGGCATCGGCGGCGAGTACACTGCCATCAATTCGACAATCCAGGAGCTTATCCCGGCCCGGCTGCGCGGCTGGACTGATCTTATGATCAACGGCAGTTTTTGGCTGGGCGCGGCATTGGGCGCCGGCGGCTCCATTGTGTTGCTCGATCCGGCATTCATCAATCCGGCGATCGGTTGGCGGCTCGCATTTCTGATCGGCGCTACTATCGGAGTTGTGATCGTAATGATGCGATTGTGGATTCCGGAAAGCCCGCGCTGGCTGGTGACACACGGCAGAACACAGGAGGCGAAGCGCGTCGTCAGCGGCATCGAAGCGCAGTTCTCCGGCTCGGCGCGCGCTGCCGGCAGGGCCGGCACCAGCCAAGACGGTGGGGAGTACAAGCGCGTGCGCCTGCGCACGCGCGATCACACGCCGCTGCGCGAAGTAGCGCGCGCGCTGTTCGTGACGTTCCGCCAGCGCACCTTGGTGGGCTTGAGTCTGATGGTCGCGCAGGCGTTCTTCTACAATGCGATATTCTTCACCTATGCGCTGATCCTGGTCGATTTTTACCGCGCTCCGGTCGACCAGGTCGGCTGGTACATCCTGCCGTTTGCGGCCGGCAATGTGCTCGGGCCGCTGCTGCTCGGCCGCCTGTTCGACACGGTCGGGCGTCGGATCATGATCGGCTCGACCTATGCGCTGTCCGGGGCGCTGCTCGCCGTCACCGCCTTTCTGTTCAGCAAGAACCTGCTCTCGGCGCAGCAGCTCACCGCCGCATGGATGATCGTGTTCTTCTTTGCCTCGGCGGCGGCCAGCTCGGCCTATCTGACGGTGAGCGAAATATTTCCGCTCGAACTGCGCGCGCTCGCCATCGCGTTCTTTTACGCCATCGGCACCGGCGTCGGCGGTATTGCCGGGCCGCTGCTGTTCGGCTTTCTGATCAACACCGGCTCGCGGTCGAGCGTCGCCATAGGCTACTGGATCGGTGCGATCCTGATGGTGGCGGCCGCCGCCGTGCAGGCGGTCTGGGGCGTTGCCGCCGAGCGCAAGCCGCTCGAAGCGGTGAGCCGGCCGCTGGCATTCGTCGATTGAAAAGTGGGGGCCGGACGTGCCAAGGGGATTGCGCATTTCGAGTCGCGCCATTGAGGCCATGGACATTGCTACGCCCCCACCGCTGTTGACGGACCTGCGCGATCGCGCCTTCCTGCTCGACATCGACGGCACGCTTCTGGATCTGGCGCCGTCGCCGCGACAGGTCTGGGTTCCAATCGGGCTGCGGCGGACGCTGACGCGCCTTGCCGACCTCACCGGCGGCGCACTGGCGTTGGTCAGCGGCCGCTCGCTCAACGAGATCGACTTGATTTTTTCTCCCCTGCAGCTCGCGGCTATCGGCGTTCACGGCGCCGAAATGCGAGTGAGCGGCGACGGCGAGGTGCAATCGCGCACGCAGCCGCTCAGCAAAGCACTCAAGCGCAAACTGGCAACGGTCGCGGAACTCGGCCGCGGCATCTTGGTCGAGGACAAGGGCTACTCGCTGGCGCTGCATTATCGGCTGGCGCCCGACAAGGGCGCTGAGGTCCTGGCGGCGGTCCGCAAGATTTGCGCCGACGCCGGGGACGAGGCGGTGGAAATCCTGCCCGGCAAGCTGATGGTCGACATCAAACCGGCGGCCACCAACAAGGGCAAAGCCGTGTGCGATCTGATGCGGTGCCCGCCGTTTACCGGCCGCCGGCCGATTTTCATCGGCGACGACACCACCGACCTGACGGTGTTCGGCGTCATCCCGCAATTCGGCGGCCAATCCTATTCGGTCGGCGGCATCGACGCTGCGGTGGACGGCCACTTCGACACGCCGGAAGCCGTTCGCACCTGGCTGGCGCAGGTCGCTGCTGAAGGCTTGGGCGAGACGCAATGATCGATCATGGACTTGATCTCGCCGTGATCGGGAACGGCCGCACGGCCGCATTGGTCGATCCGTGCTCGCGGCTCGTCTGGTGGTGCTATCCGCGCTTCGACGGCGATCCGATCTTCTGTCGCCTGCTCTCCGGCAAGGAGGAGAAGGGCTTCTCCGACGTCGTCCTCGACGACGTGGCCGAGTTCCACTCGGAATATGTCCGCAACACCGCCATCGTCAGCACGGTGTTGACCGATCGGCACGGCGCCAAGGTGCGCATCACCGATTTCGCCCCGCGCTTTCGCCAGTATGAGCGCGTGTTCCGGCCGCCGCAGCTCTATCGCATCGTCGAGCCGGTTGCCGGACTGCCGCGCATCACCATCCGCATGCGTCCGACCTGCGAATACGGCAAGCCGCTGCCGCATCGTTCGCTCGGCAGCAACCATATCCGCTATGCGAACGAAGCAACTGTGATCCGGCTCACCACCGACGCGCCGCTGTCGCTGATCGACAACGAAGCGCCGTTCGTGCTGACGCGGCCGCTGCATCTGGTGTTCGGCCCCGACGAGCCGTTCACCGGCGATCTGCAAAAAAGCTGCCGGGAATTCCAGGAGCGCACCCACGATTACTGGATGGACTGGGTGCGGCGCCTTTCGATTTCCTACGATTGGCAGGAAGCGATCATCCGCGCCGCCATCACGTTGAAGCTGTCGAATTTCGACGAGACCGGCGGCGTCATCGCCGCGCACACCACGTCGATCCCGGAGGCGCCGTGGTCCGGCCGGACCTGGGACTACCGCTATTGCTGGCTGCGTGACGCCTATTTCGTCGTCCAGGCGCTCAACCGCATCGGCGCCACCCGCACCATGGAGGAGTTCATCTCGTTTACGCTGAGCATTGCCTCGAAGCCCGATCAGGAGCTGCGCCCGCTCTACAGCGTGGTGCCGACCACCTCGGTCGAGGAACGCACCGCGCCGCTTCTGGCCGGCTATCGCGGCGACGGCCCGGTGCGCATCGGCAATGCCGCGGTGGATCAGTCGCAAAACGACACCTACGGCAGCGTCATTCTGGCGGCGATGCCGTTGTTCTTCGATCGTCGGCTGCCGCGGCCTGGCGACGAGGGCATGTTCAAGCTCTTGGAATCGCTCGGCCACCGCGCCGCCGCGAAGGCATTCGAGCCCGACGCCGGGATCTGGGAATATCGCGGCCGCCAGCGCATCCACACCCACTCGGCCGCCATGTGCTGGGCCGGCTGTCAGCGGCTCGCCGCCATCGCCGCGCGCATCGGACTCGAGCCGCGCGCCAAATACTGGAACTCGGTCGCCGAACCGATTCATGCCGAGCTGCTCGACCGCGCCTGGAATCAGAAGCGCGGCGCGTTTACGGCGGCGTTCGGCTCCGACGATCTCGACGCCAGCGTTCTCCTTCTCGCCGACCTCGGCGTCGTCGAAGTCGACGATCCGCGCTTCGGCTCGACCGTCGCCGCCATGGAGCGCGAGCTGGTGCGCGAGAAGCACGTCATGCGCTACGCCAGCGCCGACGATTTCGGCATGCCGGTCACCGCGTTCCTGATCTGCCGGTTCTGGCTGATCGACGCCTTGTGGTCGCTCGGCCGCCGCGACGCCGCGCGCGATCTGTTCAACGACGCGCTCAAGCATCGCAACCGCTACGGATTGTTGTCCGAGGACGTCGATCCGCAGACCGGCGCGCTGTGGGGCAATTTCCCGCAGACCTACTCGATGGCCGGGCTCATTCTGTCGGCGATGCGCCTGTCGCGCAGCTGGGAGGATCGCTATTGGCGCGGTTGACGCTTGGGCAAAACACGCGTCCCGACTGGCCGTCGAGATCATGAGCTTAGTCCCGATTCGGGCCGTAAATTGCCTCGCGTTTAGCCCAACTATATGATTGCGCGGATGAATGACGTTTCGGCCAGCGTCCAGGCAACCCGCGAACACAGCCACGCCTTTCGCCGGAGTATTTTTTCCGCGGAGCGGAGCTATCGGCTGGATACCGACGGCCTGGAATGGCGCGACGACAAATCCGCCGGCGTTGTGGCCTATCGCGACATTGTTGCGGTCCACGAGTACAAATCCAAGGTCTGGGGCCCGTTGGCGGCCGAATTGCCGCGGCGCTTCGACTACGTGCTGCATTGTCGTGACGGCACTCGGATTTTCCTCAACTCAATCCACCTTGTGCGGTTTCGCGTGGCGGAGAACCGCGCCGCGAGTTGCACCGCCTTCGTGGCCGCGCTGAAGGCGCGCCTTGCGGCCGCCAACCCGGACGCCAAATTCT
>JASHWN010000248.1 GCA_030044035.1 Xanthobacteraceae bacterium | reverse complement strand
TTCGGCAGACATCTTCGTCGTTTCGACGATTTTAGCCCATCGTAGTTGCTGCTGCGCCAGGTAGACCGTGAGCTGCTCGGGCGTAGCGGGTTCTGCTTTGGCGCCGATCTTGGCCAAGGCCTGCTCAACTTCAGCGCTGGCGAGCGCACGCGCCACCGCGTCGCTGAGCCGGTGCCTGACCTCGATCGGCGTGTCCGGCGGCGCGACCAGGAAATTGATCGATGCGGTGACGAATTGATCGAACCCGCTTTCCTGCATCGTCGCAATGTCCGGCGCGAGCGCACTGCGCGTCGCGCTGGTAACGGCTAGCCCGCGCAGGCGGCCGTCGCGGACGTAGGGCAGCATCTGCGTCACGGTCGAGAAGAAAATCTGAACCTCGCCGCCGAGGAGACCAAGCAGCGCCGGGCCGCCGCCGCGATAGGGAACGTGGACCATGTCGATACGAGCGCGCGCTTTGAGCAACTCGCCTTCCAGATGCGGCAGCGAGCCGACGCCAGCCGAGCCGTAGTGCAGCACGCCCGGCTCCGATTTCGCCAGTTGCACCAATTCAGCGACGCTGTGGGCTGCGACCGCCGGATTGACCGTCAACAATTCGGTACTTTCCGACAGACCGGCGACGGGGGCGAAGGATTTGGCCTCATAACCGGCATTCTTGTAGATCAGCGGCGCGATCATCAGCGTACTGGTGCTGCCCATCAGCAGCGTGTAACCGTCAGGTTCGGCGCCCAGCACCGCTTTGGCGCCGATCATCCCGGCAGCGCCGCCGGCCCGGTTCTCGACGATCACCGGCTGGCCGAGCGCGGTGCCCATTTTGTCGATCAGAAGCCGTGCCATAATGTCCGGCGGGCCACCCGGAGGTGTCGGTACCACGATCCTTACCGGCCGGTCGGGGAACGCTTGCGCGCCTTGAAACGCCACCAAGTGCCCAACGCACGCAAGCAAAGCGACGAGTATTTTCCGCTTCATTAAATCTTTCCCCAACCTGGCGCCGACACACCGGTGCAGATAAGCCACCGCGACACTCCGAGATGGCTTGCCAGACGGCCTTCAGCGGCTTGCCGGCTCTGTTTCCGTAGCTTACGGACAGGGTTTTGGCTGTTTGAGCTCGAGCGAGGTCAGCTTCCCCTGCACAACAAAATCGTTGTAGTCGAGCATCAGGGCGCGCGAGATGCCGTTGTCGTAAAGCTCGAAGCTGATCGCATAATCCGGCGTCTGCTCACCCTTATCCGAGGTCTTGTCCTTGGCGAAATAGCTGATCGTCACCGGCCAGCGCGCCATGTCGGCAAGTTTCGGCTCCCTGCCGGCTGGATCGTCGGGGATGCGCTCGCCCGGCGGAATCTTGTGGCCGATCACGGTGAGCGTGTTGAAAACCTTGTCGCCGGTGTCCGAGCCGTCATAGACCGGAAAGCTCAAAATGGTCTTGCCGGTGCGCCCGGCCGCTATCGCCCGCACCATGTGCTCGGTCGGGAACACCACCTCGCGATCGATGCGGAGCTTTTTGGGCTGTGGCTTGCGCAGATCAACGGCGGTGGTCTTGGCGCCGTGGTCGGCGCGTCCATCGACTGCGTCGATCAGATTATCGTTGAGAAAGTTCTGCGACTTGAATGTGAAGCTCTTGGCGTCGCCACCCTCCCACGTGGTGGAGCGCAAGTCGCTGGTCGAGACCTTGCCTTCGCCGTTATCGATTTCGGAAACCTGCCGGAATTCCAGGGAGTAGCCGCTGCAGGCATTGCCGTCGAAATCGTACAAGATGCGGCCGCGCACCGCCTCGACCGGCGAGTTGCCGCGCGTATAGGCAAGCGTCAGATCGTAGACCGCCCGATGCGCGGCAAGCACGATCGGCGCGTCCGGCGCCGGCGCCGCAAGCGACGCGGCGCAGAGCGCCGAAGCGCAGGCGAAGGCGCCGCCCAGTGCGGCAATGGCGCGATCAAGTGGCAAAGGCCGCCTCGTGCCCAAATTGGCGAAAAACCCGCACCGCCCCCGCCCCCGGCCAGCATTTACGGCACGCTGCTTTCATCGTCAAAATTGCGGCGAAGATAGGGACCAGCCCAGATCGCCGCAATGGTGTACCGTGCCCTCGCTTGCGCGGCCGGGCGCTATCGGTCAAGACTCGTGCGGGCACGGGCGCACTTACGACAGCGCGCCGCGTCGACAAAGTGGAGAGGCCCATGGCCGGGGCGGTGGAAAACAAGCTCAAAGGACTAGGCGTCACCCTCAAAGAGGCGCCGGCACCGGTCGCCAACTACGTGCCGTTCGTGCGTACCGGCAATCTGCTCATGGTTTCGGGCCAGCTCTGCTTTGACGGCGACGGCAAAATTGCCGCCAAAGGTCAGCTCGGCGGCGGCGTCTCGATCGAGGACGGCCAGAAAGCGGCGCGTGCCTGTGCGGTCAATCTCTTGGCGCAGGTCAAGGCTGCGCTTGGCGATCTCGACCAGGTAGTTCGTGTGGTGCGGCTCGGTGGCTTCATCAACTCGGTGCCGGGATTCGTCGATGGGCCGAAAGTCATGAACGGCGCCTCCGACCTCATGGTCGCGGCGTTCGGCGACAAGGGCAAGCATGCGCGCTCGACCGTCGGCGTCGCCGCGCTCCCCGCCGACGCGGCAGTGGAGGTCGAGGGCTTGTTCGAAGTGTCCTGACGTGCGGACATCGCTCGACTGGCTCACGGCCCGACCCATTGCCCATCGTGGCCTGCATGACGCCGCTGCCGGCGTGATCGAGAACACTGCGGCGGCAGTGAATGCCGCAATCGCCGGTAATTACGGTATCGAGGTCGACGTGCAGGTCAGCCGCGATGGTGAGGCCATGGTCTACCATGACGCCGTGCTCGGGCGGCTGACCGACGGCGCCGGGCGGCTTGATGCTTTGAGTGCGGCCGAACTCAAGCGCCTAGCGTTTCGCGACAGCGATCAGCGCATGATGACGCTCGGCGAACTCTGCGACCTGATCGGCGGCCGGGTGACGCTGCTGATCGAGCTGAAGAGCCGGTTCGACGGCGATGCCCGGCTGCCGGTCCGGGTCGGTGCGGTGCTTGCCGGCTATCGCGGCCCGGCCGCACCGATGTCGTTTGACCCGCGGCAGCTTTCGGTGCTGCGGCAAAAATCCCCCGACCTTGTGCTCGGCGTCGTCGCCGCCAAATACCGGCCACACCCCTACTGGGACCTGATGCCGGCGTGGATGCGGTATGGCATGGGATATTTGCTGACCGCCTTGACGCCGTGGCCGCAATTCGTCGCCTATGCGGTGGCAAATCTGCCGGCGCTGGCGCCGCTCGTCGCCCGGCGGGTCTTTGGACTACCGCTCCTGACTTGGGCGGTGCGCACCGAGGCCGAGCGCATGACGGCAATGCGCTTCGCCGACCAGATGATTTTCGAAGGCTTTCGGCCATGACCGAAACGCACGACGCGACAAGGTCCCCGGGCACGGCGCGGCAAGCCGCGCCCGGCGAACTGCGCATCCAGGTCATCGACCGCATCAGTGCGGCCAGCGCCGCGGCGTGGGATGCCTGCGCCAACCCCGGCACCGATTCGGCCTCCGATCACAACAAGATCGGCGTCGGCGCCGAACTGTGCGTCCAAGCCGGCAATGACGCGGCGCCGGAGCTTGAGAGTGCGGTTGATGATCCTGACTTCAACCCGTTCCTATCGCACGCTTTTTTGTCGGCTCTGGAGGATTCGAAATCGGTCGGCGGCCGCACCGGCTGGCAGCCGCGCCATCTGCTCGCCGAAACGCTGGACGGCAAGCTGCTTGCGACCGCACCGTGCTACGTCAAGAGCCACTCGCGCGGCGAGTACGTGTTCGACCGCGGCTGGGCCGAAGCCTACGAGCGCGCCGGCGGCAGCTATTATCCGAAGCTGCAGGTCGCGGTGCCGTTCACGCCGGCGACAGGGCGGCGGCTGCTTGTTACGCCCTCGCCCCATGCGCCGGCGATCCGGCAAGCGCTCGGCCGCGGCTTGGTCGAGCTGTGCCGCCACGACGACACCTCCGGAGTGCATGTCACCTTCGCCACCGAGCAAGAATGCCGCTTGCTCGGCCAGATCGGGTTTCTGCAGCGCACCGATCAGCAATTTCACTGGCAGAACGCCGGCTACGCGAGCTTCGACGACTTTCTCGCCGCGCTGGCTTCGCGCAAGCGCAAGACCATCCGCCGCGAGCGGCAGGACGCCGTGGCGAACGGCATCAGTGTGCATTGGCTTAGCGGCAGCGACCTTACCGAAGCAGTTTGGGATGCGTTCTTCACCTTCTACATGGAGACCGGTTCGCGCAAATGGGGCCGGCCGTATTTGACGCGCGAGTTCTATTCGCTGGCCGGCGAACGCATGGCCGAACACATCGTTCTGATCATGGCCAAGCGCGCCGGCCGCTGGATTGCCGGCGCTATCAATTTCATCGGCTCAAACACGCTGTTCGGTCGCCATTGGGGCGCCATCGAGTATCATCCGTTCCTGCACTTCGAACTGTGCTACTATCAGGCGATCGAGTACGCGATCGCCCACAAGCTTTGCTGCGTCGAGGCCGGCGCCCAGGGCGAGCACAAGATCGCGCGTGGCTACATGCCGAGGACGACGCATTCGGCGCATTACATCGCCGACCCGGCGCTGCGGCGGGCGATCGCCGATTATCTGGCGCGGGAACGCGCCTATGTGGCCGCGGTCGGCGCTGAACTTGCCGCCACCGCGCCCTACCGCAAGGATTTGGTGATCGATTCATAGTGTCGGCGATGCGGGTACACAGAACCAGGATTGTTTCGTCATTCCGGGGCCGAGCCGACGGGTCCGGCGCGAAGTGGCCGGCCCGATGACAAGCTCCGCGAGGAGCCCGGAATCCATAACCTCAGCGCAGGGATTATGGACTCCGGACTCGCCGCTTCGCGGCGATGCGGAATGACAGCTAAGGAGCGCGTGATGCCCAGCTACGATCCGAATAATATCTTTGCCAAAATTTTGCGCGGCGAGCTGCCCGCCCACAAAGTCTACGAGGACGACAAAACCTTCTCGTTTCTCGACATCATGCCGCGCACGCCCGGCCACACGCTGGTCATTCCGAAAGCGCCGGTGCGCACCTTTCTCGATATCGCGCCGGACGACCTTGCCCATCTCATCAAGGTGACGCAGCAGATCGCGCGGGCCGCCGTGGAAGTCTTCGCCGCCAACGGACTCACCATCCAGCAATTCAACGAACCAGCCGGCGGGCAGGTGGTGTTCCACCTGCACGTCCACATCCTTCCGCGCCAGACCGGCGTCGCGCTCAAGCCGCCGGCCACCTTCAAGGAGGATCCAGCGGTGCTGTCGGATCAGGCGCTACGGCTGGCGGCCGCGCTCAAAGGCTAAGCATCGCGGCAAAAGCCTGCGCGCAACAGGTCCGCACCCGCCATAGCCGCTAACGCCCGCGCGAGACGCGCTCGATTTCGGCGCGCACCAGCCGCTCGACCAGGCCCGGCAGATTATCGTCGAGCCAGGCTTTGAGCATCGGCCGGAGCATTTCGCGTACCAAATCCTCCAGCGTCCGCGCGTTCTGCACCAACACGGTCTGCGCCAGCGAGTTGAACGCGGAATCGACGGCCGACTTGGTCGACGGCGAGATCAGATGCGCGTCTGGCTCGGCGTGGACCGGCGGCGGGGCTCGATCGATCGCGTCGTCAAAACCCACATCGGACGCCCCGTCGATGGTGCGAAATTGCGGCGCCGATGCTGACGACGCCCGCGGCGCCGGAGCCGGCGGCGGCGCCGCCATCGATTCGGTCAGTTCAAGAATATCGGGGGGCTCGTCATCGACGCCGCTCTCCGCAACCGGTTCGGCTGCGGCAGGAGCGGCCGAGACGGATTCAACCGCTGGCTCACGAGACGGCGGGGCCACCGGCATGCGCGGCGGCGGTGTCACGGGCCGCGGCGCCGCCGACGCTGCTGCCTTTGCTCCATCCACGCCCGGTTGGGTCGATTTGGTCGCGTCGTCATCGGCAATAATCCGGCGGATGGAGGCCAGGATTTCCTCCATCGACGGTTCTTGCGCTTTCGCCGGCTGCGTCATGCCCGCATCCCCGCTGCCTGCTCCTTGCGCCCTCACGCCGAAGCGTGCCGCCGCAAGGCCGCTGCCCCGCCCCATTGCCGGCTCGCGCCGCACCTGCCGAACCGGCGAATCATGGAACACCACTATGCAATGCTGTGGCTGAGTTGTCTGCAACTATGTCATGCACCGGTGTGAACGCAAGCAGCCGGTTGATAGCTCTGGTGACACCGTTAACGTCCGTCGGGCGCACGCACACCGATCCAGGCATCGCGCACCTGTTGATAATGCACCTGCGGGTCGTAGATCGGCACATTGAGATTGAGATGCTGCAACGAGAGGCCGCCGACCGCCGCCAGCAGCGTGTATGACGCTACGACGCGGTCGTGCTCGGCGGTGACCAGCGCCACGCGCGCGTTCACCAGTTCCTGCTGGGCGTTGAGCACGTCGAGCGTGGTGCGCTCGCCGGCGCGGGCCTGATCGCGCACGCCGTTGAGCGCGATGGCGGCGGCGTTGACTTGCGCCGTCGTCGCCTCGATCTGCGCCCGCGCCGCATCGAGCTGGCCCCAGCTCTGCACCACGGTGGCGCGCGCCTGATCGCGGGTGACGTCGAGATTGAGCCGCTGCTGTCCCAGCGTTTCCTTGGATTGGCGGATCGACGAATACTCGGCGCCGCCCTGATAGATCGGCACCGTCAGCGTGCCCGCGACCGAGGCCAGGAACTGATGGTTGACGTTGTAGGTCGCGAACCAGTTCTCCGAGGCGCCGGCGGTCAGGGTGAGGTTGGGATAGAGCGCGCCTTCGTTGATTTTGACCGTGAGCTCGGCGATGTCGACGCCGTACATGGCAGCCAGCACCGAGGGACTTTGCTGCTCGCCCGCGGCAATGGCGGCGGCGATCGTGCGCGGCACAAAATGATCGACCGGCGTGCCGCGAGCGAGCTTCCCCGGCGCCACGCCGATCACGCGGCGGTAATTGGCCTCCGACGTCACGTAATTCGACTGCGCGCCGAGAAGCGAGGAGCGCCCGGCGGCGAGCCGTGATTCGGCCTGCGCCACGTCGGTGCGCGTCACCTCGCCGACGCTGGCGCGATCGCGCGTCTGCTTGAGCTGCTCGGTCAGAACTTCGACGTTGCGGCGGTTGAGTTCGAGGATCGCCGCGTCGCGCAGCAGGTTCATGTAGGCGGTGGCGGCATCGAGCAGCACCTGCTGTTCGGTGACACGCAGCGTTTCGCGCGCGCCCATGACCGTGCTTTCCGCCTGGCGCACGCGGTTGCCGGTCTGCAGCCCGTTGTACAACGTCTGGGTCGCCGCGGCGCCGACGCCGCGCGAGACGAACGCCGTGTTGGCGTTCGACGTGCTGCTGACGCCGCCGGCGGAATTGAAGCTCAGACCCTGCACGCTGGTGGCGTTATCGCCGCCGTTGGCGGTGATGACGAGCTTCGGCCGATAGCCCGACAGGGCCTGCGGCACGTTCTCGTCGATGGCGCGCAAAGCGGCGCGCTGCGCATTGAGTGACGGATTGTTCTGGTAGGCCTGGACCAGCGCCCATTCGAGCGTGTCGGCAACCGCTTCCGTCATGGCGAACGCCAAGGCGGCGCCGGTCAGAGCCACGCTGGCACTTGTCCGGATCAACGCCCCCACCCGGCTCGAACGCATGACTTTCGACTACTCCCCCAGACAGACACTGAACCACGCGTCACCCCTCCCCGCTGCCGACGCAGCGGAGCCGAACGACAGACATTAGGCGGCACCGGCGTACGGCGGAACCCCTGCGGGCGCCGTTCGCCACAGAATTCCGGACATTGGCGCATATGCGCCACAGCTGGCCGCGGGCGTCCGATGCGGCGCGGCAAGCGGCGACGATCGGACGCGGTTGCCGCTAAAAAACGAAGGCCGGCGGCGCGGTAAATCCTGGCAACAGCGGCGCGGCGGCGTCGAAGATGGCGCGGCCGACCAGGCGTCCTTCGGCCAGTCGGAAGATCATCCCCTTGGCGCCCGGGCTGCGGCCGAACATGCAGACCAGGCGGCCGTCCGGCTTGAGCTGTCGGCCGAGCGCGTCAGGCACGATTTCGGTCGACCCATTGAGCAGGATGAGATCGTAGGGCGCGGCGGCGGGCCAGCCTTCGCGCAGCGGTCCGCCGACCACCACGACATCGGTCGCACCGTTTGCCGCCAGCGCCGCTTTGGCCTGCCCTGCCAGCGAAGCGTCAGCTTCCAGCGCCACGACCGAGCCGGCGAGCCGCGCCAGCACCGCCGCGGAATAGCCGACGCCGCAACCGACATCGAGCACATGGTCACGCTCCGACACCCGCGCGGCCTGAATGAGCCGCGCCAGCACCATCGGACGCAGCAGTTCCCGCCCCGGGGCGATCGCGATCTCACCGTCGAGA
>JASHWN010000247.1 GCA_030044035.1 Xanthobacteraceae bacterium | reverse complement strand
CCTCGGTCAGGCTGACGCGGCGCGTGGTGCGCGCAAACAGCCGCGTGCCGGTCTGCTCCTCGAGCCGTTTGACGGCGTTGCTCACACCCGACTGGGTGATGCCGAGATCGGCGGCGGCGCGCACGAAGCTCTTGCGCTCGGCCACTTTCACGAAGATCGACAGCGTCCGCAGGTCGGCCATGGATTAATATATTCCGAAACGTAATAAATCATATCATCCTATAGCCGATTATTCCAGCAGCGAAAAGCGCTAAATCACAGCGACGCGCGAACGCCGGACTCCAGAGCGCCAATCCGGTCAGCCTGCGAGAACCGGTGCAGCCCGCGCCGTTCGTGGAGGATCAAATGTCGGTCCAAACATCATCGTCGTCGGTGCTCCCATTCCGCCGCACTGCGCGCGGCACCGGGCGGCGCGTATCCGCCGATCCGCGGCTTTTTATCGCGGCTGCGCTCTTCGTTGCGGTGCTGATCGTCGAAGCGCTCTTCATCGCGGCCGCTGCCCCAAGCCTCACCGGCATCGGCTCGCTCTATGTCACTACGACCTGAACCGAAGCATCGGTCGCGCCAGGAGCGTTACTCTTGATGAAATTTTCAGGAGAGAATCATGACGCACGTACAATCCATCTGCCATGCACCTTCGGGATCAGGTACGTCGGCGCGCCGATTGTTCGCAGAATTGCCCACCCTCATCGACGAATGGCGGCGCCGCGCGCGGGGGCGGCGTGAGCTTGCCGCGCTTTCCGACCGATGCCTGCGCGACATCGGCTTGACGCGCTACGACGCCAACCGCGAGGCACGAAAGCCGTTCTGGCGCGCCTAGCGCCAACGGCCTCATTGCTCGTAGCCATGCGCGCGGATGTAGGTCCACAAATCGTCGAGCTGCGCCGGCGCCAGCACGCCCTGCCACGACGGCATGGCATTCTTGCCATGCAATACCGAATTGACGAAGCGCGCGTGCTCGTCGGCTTTGAGGCGACGCAGATCGAAGGCGACGCCGGAATTGTTCTGCAGATCGTCGCCGTGGCAGTTCGAGCAGTATTTCGCGTAGAGCCGCTCGCCCCTCGCGGCAGCCTCATCCTGCGCCAGCGCGCGCGACGTCGCTCCAACGAGAAGGCACAAAGCGCACAGCACGACGCGCCCAGTCGTGCAGCGTCGCAGAAACGGCAGGCCGCCCGCGAGGGGCGGCCTGCACGCACGATATGCGCGGATCATTCGTCGATCAGCTTGAACGTCCACAGCGTTCCGCCGGGCGGCACGTGCGCGAGGTTCGGGTCCGGCGTCTTGAGGACGTAGACGCCGCCGGTGCCGCTCGTGACGGTGACGTACTGCTTGCCGTCATGCTCCCAGGTCACCGGTTGGCCGATGATCCCGGACGGCGTCTGGAACTGCCAGAGAATCTTGCCGGTGTCGCTGTCCACGGCGATGAACTCGCCGGTCAGTTCGCCGGTGAACACCAGCCCGCCGGCGGTGACCAGCGTGCCGGCCCAGTTCGGGCTCTTGAACGGAATGGCCCATTTCGATTTGCCGGTGAGCGGATCGATGGCGCGCAAATGCCCGCGCATGCCGTCGGCGTTGAAGATCGGCGAGATCTTCACCGCGCGATACGAATCGCCGGGCTTTAGGTTTTTGATCTCGTCGATCGGATCCGGCTGGTACTTCATGCCGTAGTCGGTGGTGTTGACGTAGGCCGTCGCGGTGCGCGGATCGAACGACGAGGGGTACCAGTTGGTGCCGCCGGTGATGTGCGGCCAAGTCTGGATTTCCTCCGTATAGGCGATCGCCTTCTTGGTGGTTTCGGTCCATTCCGGCTTGCCGGTTTCCTTGTCGACGCCGGTCGCCCACGTCACCTTGACGTAAGGATTGGCGGCGATCAGCTGGCCACTCTTGCGGTCGAGCACGTAGTAAAAGCCGTTGCGCCCGGCCTGCAGCAGCACTTTGGCGGGTTTGCCGTTGATGGTGAGATCGGCGAGGATGATCGACGTGATGTTGTCGTGGTCGAACGGATCGTTCGGCGAGGTCTGGAAATACCACGCCATCTCGCCGGTCTTCGGCCGCAGCGCCAGGATCGAATTGGTATAGAGGTCGTCGCCGCGGCGCAACAGCGCGTTCCATGGCGCCGGATTGCCGATGCCCCAGTACACGAGATCGAGCTCGGGATCGAACGAGCCGGTGGTCCACGAGCTGCCGCCGCTGGCGTTGGCGGCGTGATCGGGCCAGCTGTCGGCGCCGGGCTCGCCGGGCCGCGGCACGGTGTAGTGCCGCCACAGCCGCTTGCCGTCGTTCGGATCGTAGCCCTCCACATAGCCGCGGCTGCCGTATTCGGCGCCGGCCATGCCGGTGATCAGCACGCCGTCGGCGATCAGCGGCGCGCTGGTCATGGCGATGCCGTCCTTGGCGTCGCCCGACTTGACGCTCCAAATCTGCTTGCCGGTCTTCATGTCGAGCGCGATGACGCGCGCATCGAGCGTGGTGCGGAACAGCTTGCCCTCGTAGATCGCGGCGCCGCGGTTGACGATGCCGCAGCACACCACGCGCGTGGTGTCGGGCGGATAGTCGACCGGCGTGTTCCAGATTTCCTTTCCGGTCAGCGCATCGACCGCCACCGTCTTGTTCTGGCTGGTGATGTAGATCACGCCGTTGTAGACGAGCGGCTGCGATTCCTCGCCGGTATTGTTGTTCATGCTGTAAGACCAGGCGGGCACCAGCCGCTTCACCGTCTGGCGGTTGATCTGGGTGAGCGGCGAGAAACGCTGCTGGCTGTAGCTTATCCCATAGGTGAGCACGCTCTGCGGCGTGTCCGCGGCATTGAGCAGGTCACTCGCTGTCTGCCCGAAAGCCGAAAAGGGGTAGGCCGCAACCAGAAGCGCGGCATAGAAGACGCTCTTCATGTGTTCCTCCCGAATTTTTAGCGCCGGTCACTTGTTATTTTGCTCACCAGCGTGTGAGCGCAGGCGTGACCCGGCATGGTCGCTGTGCAGCACAGCGATGATAGATTTTTCGGCAGGGTGTGGGAAGGCAGGACGGGCCACCCGGGCAGCGCGGTGTTCGCGATCGCGTCGTCGGCATGGCGGCGGCATTACGCCGCCTAGGCTTGGTCGAACGCCTCATCGAGCAGAAAAACGTCGGTGAGCAGCGCGCGGATGTGAATCGAGGCGTTGAGATTGTCGATGATCTGCGAGCCGATGGCGCGCTGCGCCAGCACGAAGCGGATCGCGGCGCGCGCATTGGCGACGTCGCGCTTGAGCACGGCCAGCATGTCGGCGGTGGCCGCCGCCACCGCGCCGCCGGGCGAGCCCAATTGCTCCGGCGTCGCCGCCGCCAGCACGCCGAGCGCGGCGTCGGCGCGGCGCAGCGCGTCGCGCACGCCGAGCGGATCGTCGGCTTCGGCTTGGCGGCCCTGCGCCGCGTAGGCCAGCATCAACTCATAAGTCGCTTCGATCGTGTCGATCGCCGCGGCGACGCTTTGCGGCTTGTCAGGCTCGGTCGATGCCATATCGCTTTCCTGTGGTGCGGGCAGGTGAGGGCGGTCGCGGCGCGACTCACGCCTTCCAGCGCGCCGGATCGTGACGCTGCGCATATTCCTTGCCGCTGATCCAGCCGCGCATCATCGCCCGCAACAGATACCAGGAGTCCGGTATCAGGGCGAAATACAGATGCACGATGACGATCGCCACGATCGCCATCGCGGCGAGGCCGTGGATCACGTAGATCACGCCCCAGGTGTCGGCGGAAAACCAATACGGATTGCGCCGCCAGAACGGCGTATCGATCTTCAGCAGCATGAGCAGGCCGCTGCCGACCACCGCCAGAACCACGATGGCGACGCCCAGATGATAGAGCTTCTGCGCCGCATCGTATTTGCCGGGCAGCGCCGGCTGTTTGCGCGAACCAAACAAGCGGCCGATGTCGCGCCACAGCTCGCGCAGATCGGCCGATCCGATCCACATGTTGCGCCAGTCCTGAAAGAACAGCGCCCGCACGATGTGGATCAATACCAATGCCGCCAATGCGACACCGGTCATCCAGTGGATGTCGAGCCATGCGAATTTGAGGCCGAGGATCGGCAGGAACGCGGTCGCCATCAGCACGAAGACGCAGAGCGCCATCAGCCAATGATAAGTGCGGTCGAGCAGGCTGTGGCGACGCACGCGGTCGGAG
>JASHWN010000246.1 GCA_030044035.1 Xanthobacteraceae bacterium | reverse complement strand
TCGATCGGCAAGGCCGGGCGCACCCGCTGGATGGGCCGGCGCGGCCATGTCCGCGGCGAGACCATGAACCCGGTCGATCATCCGCTCGGCGGGCGCACTCGCGGCGGCCGCCATCCGGTGACGCCGTGGGGCAAGCCGACCAAGGGCATGAAGACGCGCAAGAACAAGAGCACCAGCAAGTTCATCATGCTGAGCCGCCACGCGCGGAAGAAGAAGAAGTAAGGAGACAGAGGCGATGGCGCGTTCGGTCTGGAAAGGCCCGTTCTTCGACGGCTACCTGATGAAAAAGGTGGACGCGGCGCGCGCGTCCGGCCGCCACGAGATGATCCGCATCTGGTCGCGGCGCTCGACCATCCTGCCGCAATTCGTCGGACTCACCTTCGGCGTCTACAATGGCAAGCAGCACGTCCCGGTGATGGTGACCGAGGAAATGGTCGGCCACAAGTTCGGCGAATTCGCGCCGACGCGCTCGTTCTACGGCCATTCATCCGATCGCAAGGCCAAGCGCTCGACCGGAGTTCCGGGGGCGCCAAGTGCACCTGGCGCGGCTCCGGCCGAGGGCGGCGCGGCGCCCGCCGCGCCGGCCGCTGGCGGCACGTCGTGAGGCGGGGAGAGCGAACATGAGCAAGAAAGGGCGCGAGCGCGCGCTCGCCGACAACGAAGCCAAGGCGGTCGCCCGCATGCTGCGGGTGAGCCCGCAGAAGCTCAATCTTCTGGCGCAGCTCATCCGCGGCAAGAAGGTTTCGGCGGCGCTCGCCGATCTCGAATTTTCGCGCAAGCGCATCGCCCGCGACGTCAAGAAGTGCCTGGAATCGGCGATCGCCAATGCCGAGAACAATCACGATCTCGACGTCGACGATCTCGTCGTGGTCCAGGCCCATGTCGGCAAGGCGCTGGTCATCAAGCGGCATGTGCCGCGCGGCCGCGGCCGGGTCGGAGGGATTTTCAAGCCGTTCGCCAACCTCACCATCGTGGTGCGCGAGGTCGAGGCGCGGGCGTCGTAAGGACGGTTCAGGAGCAAGCTGATGGGTCAGAAGGTCAATCCGGTCGGGCTTCGTCTCGGCATCAACCGCACCTGGGACTCGCGCTGGTACGCGGGCAAGACCAGCTACGGTTCGCTGCTGCATGAGGACATGGAGATCCGCAAGGCGCTGATGGCGGAGCTCAAGCAGGCCGCGGTGTCGAAGATCGTGATCGAGCGGCCGCACAAGAAGTGCCGCGTCACCATTCATTCGGCGCGGCCCGGCGTGGTCATCGGCAAGAAGGGCGCCGATATCGAGAAATTGCGCCGCAAGGTCGCGGCGCTGACCGACAGCGACGTCGTCATCAACATCGTCGAAATCCGCAAGCCCGAGCTCGACGCTCAGCTGGTCGCCGAATCGATTGCGCAACAGCTGGAGCGCCGCGTCGCCTTCCGCCGCGCCATGAAGCGCGCGGTGCAATCGGCGATGCGGCTCGGCGCCGGCGGCATCCGCATCAACTGCTCGGGCCGGCTCGGCGGCGCCGAAATCGCGCGCATGGAGTGGTATCGCGAAGGCCGCGTGCCGCTGCACACCTTGCGCGCCGACGTCGATTACGGCTTCGCCACCGCGTTTACGACTTACGGCACCTGCGGCGTGAAGGTCTGGATCTTCAAGGGCGAGATCATGGAGCACGACCCGATGGCGCAGGACAAGCGCATGGCCGAGGGCGAAGCCGGCCGGCCGCGGCGCGAAGCGGCGTGAGCGAGAACGGCTGAACAGAGGTTTTCGCCATGCTGCAACCGATCCGAACCAAATTCCGCAAGGCGCACAAGGGCCGCATCAAGGGCGTCGCATCGAGCGCGGTCGACTTGGCGTTCGGCCAGTTCGGCCTCAAGGCGACCGAGCCCGATCGGGTGACGGCGCGCCAGATCGAGGCGGCGCGGCGCGCCCTGACGCGGCACATGAAGCGCTCCGGCCGGGTCTGGATCCGCGTCTTCCCGGACGTGCCGGTGTCGAAGAAGCCGCTCGAAGTGCGCATGGGCTCCGGCAAGGGCACGCCGGAATATTGGGTGGCCCGGGTCAAGCCGGGACGCATCCTGTTCGAGGTCGACGGCGTCCCTGCGCTGGTCGCCAAGGAGGCGCTGGCGCTTGCCGCCGCCAAGCTGCCGATCAAGACGCGGTTCGTCGAGCGGATCAGCGAGTAGGCGTGTCATGAAATCTGCCGACATTCGAGCGATGACCGTCGATCAGATCGACGACGAGGTGCTCAAGCTGAAGAAGGAGCAGTTCAACCTGCGTTTTCAGCGCGCTACCGGCCAATTGGAGAATACCACGCGCGTGCGCGAAGTGCGGCGCGACATCGCTCGGCTCAAGACCATCGCGCAGCAGAAGCGCGTCGGCGCCAAAGCTTGAGCGAAGAGTTGAGAGGATAACGGATGCCAAAGCGGACCCTGCAGGGCGTCGTCGTCGGCGACAAGCAGAGCAAGACGTTGGTGGTGCGGGTCGAGCGCCGCTTCACCCATCCCTTGTTCAAGAAGACGGTGCGCCGTTCGAAGAAATATTATGCGCATGACGAGAACAACGAGTTCAAGGTCGGCGACATCGTGTGGATCGAGGAGCACCGCCCGATCTCCAAGCTCAAGCGCTGGGCCGTGGTGCGCGGCGAAAAGAAGAAGGCGTCCTAAGGCGCGAGCCGCGGGACAATGAGTGGGGTAGCCCATGATCCAGATGCAAACCAACCTCGACGTGGCGGACAATTCCGGCGCGCGCCGCGTCATGTGCATCAAGGTGCTGGGCGGCTCCAAGCGCAAATACGCCACCGTCGGCGACGTGATCGTGGTCTCGGTCAAGGAGGCGATCCCGCGCGGCCGCGTCAAGAAGGGCGACGTGATGAAGGCGGTGATCGTGCGCATCTCCAAGGACATCAAGCGTCCGGACGGCTCGATCATCCGCTTCGACCGCAACGCCGCGGTGCTGATCAATCCGCAGATGGAGCCGGTCGGCACCCGTATTTTCGGACCGGTGCCGCGCGAACTGCGGGCCAAGAACCACATGAAGATCATTTCGCTTGCGCCCGAGGTGCTGTGATGGCGGCAAGAATCAAAAAGGGCGATCGCGTCGTCGTCATCGCCGGCCGCGACAAGGGCCGTGCCGGCGAGGTCATTGAGATGCGTCCGGCCGAGGGCCGCGCGCTGGTCCGCGGCGTCAACATGGTCAAGCGCCACCAGCGCCAGTCAACGACGCAGGAAGGCGGCATCGTCTCCAAGGAGGCGCCAGTCCATCTGTCCAATATCGCGCTCGCCGATCCGAAGGACGGTAAGCCGACGCGGGTCGGCTTCAAGTTCGTCGGCACCGGCGACGAGCGCAAGAAAGTACGCTTCGCCAAGCGCTCGGGAGTCGAGATCGATGGCTGATACCGAGGACAAGAAGGCGAAAAAGGCCGACAAGCCGCAACGCGCCGACAAAAAGCCGGACCAGGCCGCGAAGCCTGCCAAGGCGCAAAAGGCCGAAAAGGGCGACAAGCCCGCGCCGGCCGCCAAGCCCGCCGAAAAGGGCGGCGACGGCAAGGCTGGTAAGCCGGCCGCAGCTCCCGAGCAGCGCGTGCCGGCGCGGCTCAAGGTGCAGTTCGATCAGACCATCCGTGCCAAGCTCGCCGAGCAGTTCGGCTACAAGAACCGCATGCAGACGCCGCTCTTGGACAAGATCGTGATCAACATGGGCATCGGCGAAGGCGTCGCCGACCGCAAGAAGGTGGAATCCGCAGCCGTCGACCTCGGCCTGATCGCGGGGCAGAAAGCGGTGATCACCAAGGCCCGCAAATCGATCGCCACCTACAAGGTGCGCGCCGGCCAGCCGATCGGCTGCAAGGTGACGCTGCGCAAGGCGCGCATGTACGAGTTTCTCGACCGGCTGATCAATATCGCGCTGCCGCGGGTGCGCGATTTTCGCGGGCTGTCGCCGAAGAGTTTCGACGGCCGCGGCAACTACACGCTCGGCATCAAGGAGCACATCGTGTTCCCCGAGATCGACTACGACAAGGCCGCCGACATCTGGGGCATGGACATCACCGTGTGCACCACGGCGGGCAACGACGACGAGGCGCGCGCGCTGTTGACGGCGTTCAATTTTCCGTTCCGGCAGTGAGGCCAGCGGCAGACGCGGGTCTCAGACGCGGAACTTGAGGAGAGCCAGATGGCGAAGAAGAGTTCTATCGAGAAGAACAACCGGCGGCGCCGGTTGACCAAGAAATTTTCCGGCCGCCGCGCGCGGCTCAAGGCGATCGCGCGCGACAAGACCAAGCCGATCGAGGAGCGGTTCGCGGCGACCTTGAAGCTCGCCAAGCTGCCGCGCAACTCGTCCGCCACCCGCATCCGCAATCGCTGCGAGATAACCGGCCGGCCGCGCGGCTTCTACCGCAAGCACAAGCTGTCGCGCATCGCGCTCCGCGAACTAGGCTCCAAGGGCCTCATTCCGGGCCTGGTGAAGTCGAGCTGGTAAGGAGGATCGCACGATGCCCATCAATGATCCGCTCGGCGATCTGTTGGCGCGTATCCGCAACGCGCAGATGCGCATCAAAAGCAAGGTGTCGAGCCCGAACTCGAAATTGCGCGAGCGCGTGCTCGAAGTGCTCAAATCCGAGGGCTACATCCGCGGCTATGCCGTGGTCGAGCGCGAGGGTCGCTCCGAAATCGAGATCGAGCTGAAATACTTCGACGGCGCGCCGGTGATCCGCGAGCTCGAGCGCATCTCCAAGCCGGGGCGCCGCGTCTATACCTCGGTGCGCAATCTGCCGCGCATCAACAACGGGCTCGGCGTCGCCATCGTCTCGACGCCGAAGGGCGTGATGGCCGACCACGACGCCCGCGACGCCAATGTCGGCGGCGAAATTCTGTGCACGGTGTTCTGATGTCGCGTATCGGCAACAAACCCATCGTGGTGCCATCGGGCATCACCGCGGCGGTCGAAGGCCAGACCGTCAAGATCAAGGGCCCGAAGGGCGCGCTGTCGGTCGTGGTGCATGACGACGTGGCGGTGAAGCTCGAAGGCGGCCGCATCCAGATCGATCCGCGCAGCGACTCAAAGCGCGCGCGCTCGCAATGGGGCACCTCGCGCACGCTGATCGCCAATCTGATCGCCGGCGTGACCAAGGGTTTTGAAGAGCGGCTCGAGATCAACGGTGTCGGTTACCGCGCCGCAGTACAGGGCAAGAACCTGCAGCTCGCGCTGGGCTACAGCCACGACATCGTTTATCCGATCCCCGAGGGCATCACCATCGCCACGCCGCGGCCGGTCGAGATCGTGATCAGCGGCAGCGATCGCCAGAAGGTCGGCCAGGTGGCCGCCGAAATCCGCGATTACCGGCCGCCGGAGCCCTACAAGGGCAAGGGCATCAAGTACGCCGCCGAACGCATCTTCCGCAAGGAAGGCAAGAAGGAGTAACGGAGCCGCCGATGAGCAAGCTCAACGACAGGACGGAGCGGCGGCGCGGCCGGGTGCGGGGGGTGCTCATGCGCGCCGCGCACGGCCGCAAGCGGCTTTCGGTGTTCCGCTCCTCCAAGCACATCTACGCGCAGGTGATCGACGACGACGCCGGCGCCACGTTAGCGTCCGCTTCCTCGATCGAAAAAGACACCCGCGGACAGTTGAAGACCGGCGCCAGCATCGAAGCGGCCAAGACGGTGGGCAAGCTCATCGCCCAGCGGGCGCAGGAAAAAGGCATCAAGGACGTCGTGTTCGACCGCGGCGCCTATCTCTATCACGGCCGGATCAAGGCTCTGGCCGACGCCGCCCGCGAGGGCGGACTGAATTTCTGAAGGCGAAGGACACATCATGGCCCGTGAACCACGCGAGCGGCGGCGCGACCGAGACGAAGAGCGCGACAGCGAGTTCGTCGACAAGCTCGTCCACATCAATCGTGTCGCCAAGGTCGTGAAGGGCGGCCGGCGCTTCGGCTTTGCGGCGCTGGTCGTCGTCGGCGACCAGAAGGGCCGAGTCGGCTTCGGCCACGGCAAGGCGCGCGAGGTGCCGGAAGCGATCCGCAAGGCGACCGACGCGGCCAAGCGCGCGCTCACCCGCGTGCCGCTGCGCGAGGGCCGCACTTTGCATCACGACGTCGCCGGCCGCCACGGCGCCGGCCGCGTCTATCTGCGCGCCGCGCCACCCGGCACCGGCATCATCGCCGGCGGACCGATGCGCGCGGTGTTCGAGACGCTCGGCATGGCCGACGTGGTGGCCAAATCGATCGGCACCTCGAACCCCTACAACGTCGTGCGCGCCACCTTCGATGCGCTCAAGCGCCAGGACTCGCCGCGTTCGGTGGCGGCGCGGCGCAACATCAAGGTTTCAGCGTTGCAGGCGCGCCGCCGCGACGGCGATGCCGAGCAAGCCGCGGCCGACTGACAGCTTGGGAGCAGGCGATGAAGAGCGCGAAAGCGTCGAAGGGCGCGGCCGGCAAGACCATCAGGGTGCGGCAGACCGGAAGTCCGCAGCGCCGCCACCATCGGCAGCGCGAGACGCTGGTGGGGCTCAAGCTCAACAAGATCGGCCGTGTCGCCGAACTGCCCGATTGCCCGCAGACGCGCGGCATGATCGGCAAGGTCGCGCATCTGGTCGAGGTGGTGGAGAACTGACGATGAAACTTCACGAACTGGCCGGGCGGCCCGGCGCGCGCCAGGAGCGCAAGCGCATCGGCCGCGGCATCGGTTCCGGCACCGGCAAGACCGGCGGCCGCGGCGGCAAGGGCCAGACCGCGCGCTCGGGCGTGCGCATCAAGGGTTTTGAAGGCGGCCAGATGCCGCTGCATCGCCGGCTGCCCAAGCGCGGCTTCAAGAACGCCATGTTCGCCCGCAAGCTCAACGAGGTTAATCTCGGCCGCATCCAGGAAGCGATCGACGCCGGCAAGCTCGATGCCGGGAGCAAGATCGACGCCGCGGCGCTGGTGAGCGCCGGCGTGCTCCGCCGCGCCAAGGACGGCGTGCGGCTCCTTGGCGGCGGCGAGATCAAGGCCAAGATCGCGCTTTCGGTGTTCGGGGCGTCGAAATCGGCCAGGGAAGCGGTCGAAAAGGCGGGCGGTAGCGTCGAAATTCTGGCGCCGCAGCGAGAGGTGGGCGTCGAGGCGGCATCATGACCCGTCAGGGCGGCCTTGTGCGGGGAGGCTACGGCTTCTAACTGATCGGAAGACTGATTCGGAAGACGTGGGGCGGCCGGCACAGGCTGGCGGTCGGGCCTAAGAGGCGCGGAGCGGCGGATGGTTTCTGCAGCAGAACAACTTGCGGCCAATCTCAATTTCGGCGCGCTGGCCAAGGCCGAAGAGCTGAAAAAGCGCATCTGGTTCACGCTCGGCGCGCTCCTGGTCTATCGGCTCGGCACCTACATTCCGCTGCCTGGGATCGATCCCAATGCCTGGGACAAGATCTTCAACCAGCAGGCCGGCGGCCTTTTGGGCGTATTCAATATGTTCGCCGGCGGCGGCATCCATCGCATGGCGATCTTCGCCCTCACCATCATGCCCTACATCTCGGCCTCGATCATCATCCAGCTGATGACGACGGTCTCGCCCACCCTCGAGCAGTTGAAGAAAGAGGGCGAGGCCGGCCGCAAGATGATCAATCAGTACACGCGCTATCTGACCGTGTTCCTGGCGGCGCTGCAGGCCTACGGCATCGCCGTCGGGCTGGAAGGCGCCGGCACCGGATCGGTGGTGGCCGATCCCGGCTTCTTCTTCCGCATCTCCACGGTGATCACGCTCACCGGCGGCACCATGTTCCTGATGTGGCTCGGCGAGCAGATCACGCAGCGCGGCATCGGCAACGGCACCTCGCTGATCATCATGTCGGGAATCGTCGCGCAATTGCCCACGGCAATCGCCAGCACGCTGGAATTGGGCCGGCAGGGCGCGCTCTCGACCGGGCTCATCCTGATCGTCCTCGTCATGGTGGTGGTGGTCATTACCTTCATCGTGTTCATGGAGCGCGCGCAGCGTCGGCTGTTGATCCAGTATCCCAAACGCCAGGTCGGTAACCGCATGTTCGAGGGTCAGTCCTCGCACCTGCCGCTCAAGCTCAACACCTCGGGCGTCATTCCGCCGATCTTCGCCTCGTCGCTGCTGTTGCTGCCGACGACGCTGGCAAGCTTCACCGGCGGACAGAGCGGCACGGCGTCGAGCTGGCTCACCGCCATTACCACGCAGCTGTCGCACGGCAGACCGCTGTTCCTGATCCTCTATGTGGGCTTGATCGTATTCTTCGCCTTCTTCTACACGGCGATCGTCTTCAACCCGACTGAGACCGCCGATAACTTGAAGAAGCATGGCGGCTTCATTCCCGGCATCCGGCCCGGCGAACGCACGGCCGAATACATCGATTATGTGCTGTCGCGGATCACCGTGGTGGGCGCCGCGTACCTTGCGGTGGTCTGCCTGTTCCCGGAGTTGTTGATCTCGTACGCGGCGGTGCCGTTCTATTTCGGCGGCACCTCGCTGCTCATCGTCGTGAGCGTGACCATGGACACGGTGGCGCAGGTGCAGGGTTATCTGCTGGCGCACCAATATGAGGGGCTGATCAAGCGGTCCAAGCTGAGGGGGCGCCGTAGATGAGATTGATTCTGCTGGGCCCGCCGGGGGCTGGCAAAGGAACGCAGGCTCAGCATCTCGTCGCCAAATACGGAATCATCCAGCTCTCGACCGGGGATATGCTGCGCGCCGCAGTGGCCGCCGGCACGCCGATCGGCCGCCAAGTGGGCGAGATCATGGCGTCAGGCGCGCTGTGCCCCGACGAGGTCGTGGTCAGCATCGTCGAAGACCGCATCCAGCAGCCTGACGCCCGCAACGGTTTCGTCCTTGACGGCTTTCCGCGCACCGTCCCGCAGGCCGTGGCGCTCGACCGCATGCTGGCGCGGCATGGCTTTGCGCTCGATGCGGTCATCGCGCTTAAGGTCGATGAGAACGCGCTCATCAAGCGCATCGAGAGCCGCATCGCCGAGACCCGCGCCCGCGGCGAGGCGCTGCGCGATGACGACGATGCGCAGGTGCTGCACCGGCGGCTATTGGCCTACCGGGAGCAGACCGCGCCGCTGATCACCTATTATCAGCTGCAGGGCGCGCTGCGGACCGTCGACGGCATGGCGCCGATTCCGGAGGTCAGCGTCGCAATCGACCGGGCGCTCCACGACGTCGCCGCGGCCAAGGAGGAGGCTCAAGCGGCCAAAAAAGCAGCCCCGGGCGCACCCAGCCACTCGGCAAATAAGGCGTCGGCGGCCAAGAAATCAGCCGCAGCGAAGGGCAAGGGGCCGGCCCGCAGGCCGGCGACGCTGCCGAAGCGGAGGGTTGGTGTAGGAAAAAAAACCAAGAAACCGCTCGCTGCCGCCCGGCGACCGAGGCCGCGCAAGGCGGCTGTTGCAGCGCGGCGCTCGGTTGGCAAGCCAAAGGCCGGCCAGGCCCGCCGCCGTTAACAGCTCTGGTCACGAAATCGCCAACCGAGGTTGACGAAAGCGAGAAGAATCCATTAATAAGCGGCGAATACGCAGTTGGAGATTGATGAGCGATGCTGGGCCGCGCTGGCGGACAGGCGTCGGCTTTTCACGTTTGTGGCCTTCTCAGGTGACAACGCAAGGAAACGACAGCGGTTTCCCGCCACGCCGAACGACGGCCTTGGCGGCAGGCCCGGCTGCCGCAGGGAGTAACTGACTTGGCTCGCATCTCGGGCGTCAATCTACCGACCAATAAGCGCGTGGTGATCGCGCTACAGTACATCTACGGTATCGGCCCGGCCAGGGCCAAAGAAATCATGGAGCGCGTGTCGCTCCCGGAATCGCGCCGGGTATCGCAACTCACCGACCAGGAAGTCTTCCAGCTCCGCGAGGTGATCGACCGCGACTACGTCGTGGAGGGCGACCTGCGGCGCGAAGTGGCGATGAACATCAAGCGGCTGATGGATTTGGGCTGCTATCGCGGATTGCGGCATCGCCGCGGTCTGCCGGTGCGGGGCCAGCGCACCCATACCAATGCGCGCACCCGCAAGGGTCCGGCCAAGCCTATTGCCGGCAAGAAGAAATAGGGGAACTGCCTGTCGTTCCGTTCGCCAGCGGGCGGCCGAGGACGCATTGAAGGAAGCGCCGGGACCGCCGGTACCGAGCCAGGATAAGGGTTCAGAATGGGTAAGGAAGCTACGCGCGTCCGCCGACGCGAGCGCAAGAACATCGCCTCGGGCGTCGCCCACGTCAACGCGACGTTCAACAACACCATGATCACGATCACCGACGTGCAGGGCAATGCCATTGCCTGGTCGTCGGCGGGCACCATGGGTTTCAAGGGCTCGCGCAAGTCGACGCCCTACGCCGCGCAGGTCGCCGCCGAGGACGCCGCCAAGAAGGCCCAGGAACATGGCATGCGCACCCTCGAAGTCGAGGTGGCGGGCCCCGGCTCGGGACGGGAATCGGCGCTGCGTTCGCTGCAGGCGGCCGGTTTCACCATCACCTCGATCCGTGACGTGACCCCGATCCCCCATAACGGCTGCCGCCCGCGCAAGCGGCGGCGCGTTTAAGGACATCCGGCCGATGGAACAAATGGAACATCTGCCGCCGCTAGACCTTGGCCTCACGGAGCGGAGTGGGGCGCGCGAGCCGATCGCGCCGCGCAACGGCAAGGGTGATAACGTGACGATCCAGAAGAATTGGCAGGAACTGATCAGACCCAACAAGCTGCAGGTCGCCGCCGGCGCCGACTCGCGGCGGGTCGCGACCGTAGTGGCCGAGCCGCTCGAGCGCGGTTTTGGCGTGACGCTCGGCAACGCGCTGCGGCGCATCCTGTTGTCGTCGCTGCAGGGCGCCGCCGTGCAATCGGTGCACATCGACGGCGTGCTGCACGAGTTCTCCTCGATCGCCGGCGTGCGCGAGGACGTCACCGACATCGTGCTCAACATCAAGGACATCGCCATCAAGATGCAGGGCGACGGGCCCAAGCGCATGGTGGTGAAGAAGCAGGGGCCGGGCACCGTCACCGCCGGCGACATCCAGACCGTTGGCGACGTCGTGGTGCTCAATCCCGACCTCGTGCTGTGCACGCTCGACGAAGGCGCCGAAATCCGCATGGAGTTCACCGTCGCCACCGGCAAGGGCTACGTGCCGGCCGAGCGCAACCGTCCCGAAGATGCGCCGATCGGCCTCATTCCGATCGACAGCCTCTACTCGCCGGTGCGCAAGGTCTCCTACAAGGTCGAGAACACCCGCGAGGGCCAAATCCTCGACTACGACAAGTTGACGCTGACCATCGAGACCAACGGCGCCATCACGCCGGAGGACTCGCTCGCCTATGCGGCGCGCATCCTGCAGGACCAGCTCAACGTCTTCGTCAACTTCGAGGAGCCCAAGCGCGAGACCGCGCACGAGGCGATCCCCGATCTCGCCTTCAACCCGGCGTTCCTCAAGAAGGTCGACGAGCTCGAACTGTCGGTGCGTTCGGCCAACTGCCTGAAGAACGACAACATCGTCTATATCGGCGACCTGGTGCAGAAGACCGAGGCCGAGATGCTGCGTACGCCGAACTTCGGCAGAAAGTCGCTCAACGAGATCAAGGAAGTGCTGGTGCAGATGGGGCTGCATCTCGGCATGGAAGTTCCCGGCTGGCCGCCGGAGAACATCGAGGAGCTGGCCAAACGCTTCGAGGATCATTACTGATCGGAAATCAGAAGTCGGAAATCAGAAGTCGGAAGTCGGAAGTCAGAAATCGAAGCTAAAATGTTGAAATCAGATTTCTGGTTTTCGGCTTCTGATTTCTGATTTCCGACTTCCGGCTTCCGTTGCCGGAGGCAACAATGCGTCACGCCAAGACCCACCGCAAATTCAACCGGCGCTCGGATCACCGCCGCGCCATGCTGGCCAATCTCGCGGCGTCGCTGATCAAGCACGAGCAGATCGTGACCACGCTGCCGAAGGCCAAGGATTTGCGGCCGATCGTCGAGAAGCTGGTCACGCTCGGCAAGCGCGGCGACCTGCATGCGCGGCGCCAGGCCATTGCCCAGATGCGAGACATTCCGATGGTCAAGAAATTGTTCGAGGTGATCGGGCCGCGTTACAAGGCGCGCAACGGCGGCTACACGCGCGTGCTCAAGGCCGGCTTCCGCTACGGCGATTCGGCGCCGGTAGCGGTGATCGAGTTCGTCGATCGCGACGTCGAGGCCAAGGGTTTGGATTCCGGACCGGTGCAGGCGCGGACCGAGGCCGCCGAGCCCGCCGCGGCATAGAGTTTGACTGGCACTTCGCGCGCGGAGTTTTTCCCTCATTCGATTTTCAATGGGTGCGGCGAGATGCATTCGCCGCACCCATTGAATTTTGTTGGCCTCCCGCAAAGCTTTGCCCGGCGGTTCGGGCGAGCAAGGGGGGGCGTTGCAGACCCGGCATCGCGCTGCACCCCGTCCGGCAAACAGGCGGCGGCAGCGTGCCCTTCTAATGCCGCGGTCGGCCCGCTATATGGGGGCGCTTCGAATCGGGGTTTTGCCATGGCACGTTTGCGCATCTTGGCCGTTGCGGCCGCGGTTTCGCTTGGCTTTGCCGCGCTGGCTAAGCCGGCCGCCGCGCAGGAGCGACGCGCGCCGGAATCGCTCGGCCAGCTGCAGCTGTCGTTCGCGCCGATCGTGCAGCGCGCCGCGCCGGCGGTGGTCAACGTCTACGCCGCGCACATGGTCGAGAACCGCAACCCGTTCTTCGACGATCCGTTCTTCCGCCAGTTCTTCGGCGGCGGCGTGCCGCGCGAGCAGGTGCAGCGCTCGCTCGGCTCCGGCGTCATCATCGATCCGTCGGGCCTGGTGGTCACCAATTTCCACGTCATCAAGGACGCCAGCGAGATCAAGGTGGCGCTCGCCGACAAGCGCGAGTTCGACGCCGCCATCGTGCTCAAGGACCAGCGCAGCGATCTTGCCGTGCTGGGCATCAAGGACGCGCACGAGCGCTTCCCGACGCTGGAGTTCGGCGATTCCGACCGGCTGCAGGTCGGCGACGTGGTGCTGGCGATCGGCGATCCGTTCGGCGTCGGCCAGACCGTGACGCACGGCATCGTCTCGGCGGTGGCGCGCACCGAGGTCGGCATTTCCGATTATCAGTTCTTCATCCAGACCGACGCCGCCATCAATCCCGGCAATTCCGGCGGCGCGCTGGTCGACATGAGCGGCC
>JASHWN010000245.1 GCA_030044035.1 Xanthobacteraceae bacterium | reverse complement strand
GCGGCCTTCTGCCGCGAGAAATCGATCGCCTCCCGGGTACAGCCCGAGGTATCGGCGCGCGGGTAGAAGTAAAGCACGAGCTTCTTGCCGGCGAAGTCGGCCAGCGAAACCGTGCCGCCGCCGTCGCGCGGCAAGGCGAAATCGGGCGCTTTGGCGCCCGGCACCAGCCCGGCGCTTCCACCCTTCACCTTATGTTCTGGCATGCGCCTTCCTTTCGACGCTTTCGCGGAGGCATTTTGTCCGGCTAGCATATTCGCGCCGGCGGGGGTGGTCGAGTATGGGGGGCGCGCGTTCTAACGAGCACCACGGACGAGGGGACGCCCGAGGGGGGATGGCTAGAGAGGATCGCCAGAGCGCAGCGCTCCCGCAGCGGGAGCCGGTCGCGTATCCGCGTCGGCGTAGGAGCCTTCGAGGCGCGCGTCCCCGCGGGCGCTGGAGCGATAGCCCTTATCTTGCAGCTTATCTGCGGCTGCTTGCCCGCCATCGCCGCCTGATCCGCCGGGTCGGCATCGGCAGCGGCGTGCTTGCCGCATTGGTGCTGGTCGCCGCGCTTGGATTGTGGTGGCGGCTTGCCAGCGGCCCGATCCAGCTCGACGTGTTCACGCCGTGGCTGGTTTCCGCCATCGAGGAGAATTTCGGCGGCCGCGAGCGGGTCGAAGTCGGCGGTACCCAGATCGAAGGCACCGAGAATGGCGGCGCCGCGGTGCGCATTCGCGACATCGTGGTCCGCGATCCGGATGGCGCGGTCGTGGCGCGGGCGCCAAAGGCCGAAGTCCGGGTTTCCGCGTTAAGTCTGCTCAGCGGCCACATGCGCGCCGAGAGCTTGAACCTCGTCGGCGCGCAGCTCAACGTTCGCATCGAGCGCGATGGCGAAGTGACGGTGTTCGCCGGTGCCGATAAGCACCCGATCGTCACCGCAACGGTTCCAGCTGATGGTCCGGGCGCGAACGGTATCGGCGAGCCGAAACGGCCAATTCGCGAGGCCGCGGCAATGCCGGAGCCGCTTGCACCGCAGCACACAATCCAGCCGGCAGGGTCGTTTTCGCCGCGCCGCAGCAGCGAGATTTTGGCGGCTGTGTTGTCGTGGATCGACCGCATCGCCGAAACCGGCCTCGACGGCCATGACCTGCGCGAGATCGGCCTCAAAGAGGGTACGCTCACGGTCGATGATGAGCGCAGCGGCAAGGACTGGTCGCTCGCCAACATCAAGCTCAGTCTGGAGCGGCCGCGCGGCGGCGGCCTGACCATCAGGCTGGGCTCCGAAAGCGAGAAGCGTCCCTGGGCCTTGGTTGCCGCCGTCCAGCCGATCCGCAACGGCGCCCGCAGCATTCAGATTGAGGCCCGCCACGTTCCTGCCAACGGTCTGCTGCGGGCGTTGCATCTCGGCGACGGCACCGTGCAGACGTCGGTGCCGCTGTCGGCAAGCTTGCGCGGCGAGATCGGCTCGGACGGCGTGCCGCGCAACGTCACCGGACGCCTCGTTGCCGAAGCCGGCTTCGTCGGCGACGGCCGTCACGACGACGGCCGCGTTGACCTCGACCGTGCCGAATTCAAGTTCGAGTGGGATGCCGCCGCGCGCGTGCTTTCGGTGCCGTTCCAGATCATCGCCGGCGGCAACCGCATCACCCTTCTCGGCCAGGTCGAGGCGCCGGCACAGCCGGGCGGCGAGTGGTCGTTCAAGGTCGGCGGCGGCACCGCCATGCTGGCAAGCCCGGGCGAATCCGCAAATCCGCTGATCCTCAACCGGGTCGCGATCAGCGGCACGTACGATCCGGCCAAACAGCGCCTGGTCGTCAGCGACGGCGATATCGGCAATATGGACGTGAGCCTGGCGATGTCGGGCAGCGCCGAATATGCCAACGGCAACCTGCACCTCAATGCCGGCTTTGCCGGCAAGCGCATGTCGGTTGCCGACCTCAAGCGGCTATGGCCGGTTTTCGTCTCACCCAAGGTGCGCGACTGGTTCAACGACCATCTCGAAAGCGGCACCGTCGACCACATCACGATTGCGGTGAATGCGCCGCTGGAAACGCTCAAAGCCAGCGGTCCGCCGGTTCCCGACAATGGTCTGTCGATCGAAGCGACGGCGACGAACTGCGTCATTGAGCCGGTCGCCGGGCTACCAGCGCTAAACGGCGCCGATCTCACTGTGCACGTCGTCGGTCGCGATGCGCAGGTGCTGGTCGGCAAGGCCGCCGCCGATCTGCCGTCCGGCCGCAAGCTCGTTCTGTCCGCGGGCCTGTTTGAAGTGCCCGACACGGCGCCCTTCCAACCGCCGGCGCGCGTCCATTTCAAGCTCGACGGTCCGGCGCCGGCGGCGGCCGAATTGTTGGCCATGGACCGGCTGCGCGAGGTCGCCGGCGCGCCATTCGATCCGGCAACCACGCACGGCACGATGAGCGCACAGGTGTCGCTGGCGATGCCGCTGAAGGCCGATCTGCCGCCGGGCTCAACCAATTATTCCATCGCCGTCGACGCCACCAACTTTTCCGCCGAACACATGATCATGGGGCAGCGGCTCGATGCCGCCACCCTGCACGTCATCGCCAACCCGCAGGGCTTTGCGTTCAAGGGCGACGTCAAGATCGCCGGCGCGCCGGTCAATCTCGACTATCACCAGGCCCGCGATACCGGCGACGTCGATATCAAGCTTCAGGGCATGCTGGACGCCGCGGCGCGCAACAGCCTGGGCCTCGATCAGGGCAATACGATCGGCGGCGCGATCCCGATCCGGGTCACCGGCCATATCGACGGCGGCTCCGAACGCGCAGGGCGCTTCGCCATCGCTGCCGACCTGACGCCGGCGCAGATCGACGGCTTTTTGCCGGGTTGGATCAAGCCGGCGGGCAAGCCGTCGCGCGCGACGTTGACGCTCGTCACCGCCGCGGATTCGGTTCACATCGACGATCTGGTGATCGAGGGCGCCGGCGGCGGCGTCAAAGGCGCGGTCGATCTCGACGGCTCGGGCGCGCTGCAATCGGCCAATTTCCAGTCCTACGGCTTTTCCGACGGCGACAAGGCGACGCTGAAAGCGGAGCGCAGCCCCGACGGGGCGCTGCGCGTGACCATGCGCGGCGAGGTTTACGACGGCCGCGGCTTCATCAAATCGCTGACCGGCGGGGCGCGCAGCGCCGCGCCCGACAATCAACCGACGCCGGATATCGATATCGACTTCAAGCTCGGCGCCGTGCTCGCCTTCAACGGCGAGGCGCTGAGCAACGTCGACCTGAAAATGTCGCGCCGCGCCGGCGAAATTCGCAGTTTCGGTCTGAGCGCCAAGATCGGCAGCAACGGCTCGCTCAGCGGCGAACTGCACGGCCAGGCCGACGGACGCCAAGTCGTCTATCTGCGTACCAGCGACGCCGGCGCCTTGTTCCGCGCCACCGACGTCTATCCGCGCATGCGCGGCGGCCAGCTGGCCATGACCATGGACGCGCCGTCAACCAACAATCCGGGCCAGCAGGGCACGTTGATGGTGCGCGACTTCACCGTGCACGACGAAGCCGAGCTGCAGCGCGCGGCGACGAGCGGCGGGCAAAACGGCGCGCCGGCCGCCCGCAGCGACCTGCAATTCTCGAGCATGCGGGTCGATTTTACCCGCGCGCCGGGCCGCGTCGCGCTGCAGAACGGCGTGGTGCGCGGGCCGGTGCTCGGCGGCACGATCGACGGTCTGGTCGATTACACGCGCGATACCGTCGATCTGCACGGCACATTGGTGCCGCTGCAAGCCGTCAACACTATTTTCTCTCCGTTCCCGGTCCTCGGCCCGATCCTCGGCGGCCAGAACGGGATGTTCGGCTTCACCTATCAGGTGGTCGGCAGGCCGGGGCGGCCGGTGCTCAACGTCAATATTCTCTCGCTCTTGATGCCGGGCGTGCTGCGCAAGATCTTCTTCGAATACCCGGCGGCGGGCGAGGACTACGTCGGCAGCCCGCAGTGAGCTGATTGCTTATTAGAGCGCGGGCGCGTACTCATAAAGTCCCATGGGCAACGTCTGCTTTTCCGGTCGCTCTTGAGGGGATTGTGTTGCAAAAGTCGAAAGTTGCAGCGCAACGAATTTTTCGCGAAAACAAGAAGTCGGAGACGACCACCGATTCGTATACCCTCTCGCGCCGCCGAAGTCGCCGGTAAGTTTAACGCGAGAGGATCAGTCCCCTCACGTCTTTACACGAAAGACGCGCCTACAGCCCGCAGAATTTTTGATCACCTGTGCAAAACGGCTTTTGCAACACAATCGAGGGTGCAGCCGACATAGCCGGCGTCGCCGGAATCGGTCGAAAGTGAACCCACAGCGGTCACCGCGGTTGCCGTCAACATGCGCTGCCGCAAACGCCGAGACGTGCGACCGAGTAGCTGCTGTATCCACAAAGCAGATCTATTTGCGCTCAACAAAGATTTCGTGACAGTCCGTTGTACCGATATTCTCGGCCGAGTGCGCCGCGATAATGGGTACCGCGGATACAGCACCAGCCTTGTTGTTGTTCACTCTAGTGGTTCCGTCTGCATTGTACAGCTTCCCGGTACAATCGGTGAGCTCAATAACGACCGATGGCACCGGGTGTGAGTGGACCTTATCATGCACCCCTACTTTGCGGATCGCTTCAATCACACGAAAGTTTTCGTTCTCAAGAATGATCTTATAAACGGACGGGTCAGCTTGGTATGTCGGAGGCGCATTCTGCGCCATGGCGGCGGACGATGCCACGTACAGCAGTGCTGCGGCTCCTGGCCCAATTACGTGACGTGATTTCATCGCTTCCTCCTCTGTTATCTTTATAATCTTTGGCTGAAAGCCGTGAGCTAATTGAGGCAGTCTGCGCATTGATCTAGATCAAATATCCCGTGCAAATTGCGGCGGTCAGGAAGTTATTTTCAAATCCTCGCCGACCACGCCACTTCCGGCTGCTTTGCCATTGTTCGCCACCGGCTTGACGGCTTAGGTCTGCTGGGCTGGCGCAAGAAGCGGAAGGTGCAAACAGTCGTCTGAACAAACAAGCACGGAGGGCTGCCGCAGGGCGGCTCTTCCATTTTTGTGCAACTGCGAATGTCCGCGTTTGGCACCTCGCTGCCGTCCTAACCGCGGCCGTTGATGTCTGAGATCGGGGCTATAGCGGACCTGGGCTGGTGTGGCCGGAAACGCCGCAAATGACCCAACGCCGACCTCGCTGCGACGATTTAGCCGCGGTCTGATCACGGCACGGTTATCAGACTCGACGCGACGGGCCCGCCGGGTACGACCATCCCACCGTGCCGAACCGGCGGGCACCGTCGGGGGGTGGCCATGGACCATTCTGAACTGGGACTTGGGGAAAAATGACAGCAGGATTGCGTGCGACAGCCCTCGCCTGTGCTGCGCCCCCAAATGCGCTCTTTCGGCTATCTTGGAGGAATGTTAGCATCTCGGCCGTTTGCCGATATCCGGGACGCTGCGCCAGTTAACCATGGATCAGCAAATCCAATATTGCACTACCCCCGATGGCGTGCGGCTCGCCTATTCGATCACCGGAAAAGGCTCGCCGATCGTGCGTCCATCGCACTGGCTGACGCATCTGGAATACGATCTTAAAAGCCCGGTGTGGCGCCACCTCGTGCTCGGGCTGAGCGCGCGGCACTCGCTCGTTCGATTCGACGCGCGCGGGGAGGGAATGTCGCAGCGGGACGTAGCCGACGTTTCCTTCGAGCGCTGGGTCAGCGATCTCGAAACAATCGTCGATGCGCTCGCGCTCGATCGGTTTGTTCTGCTCGGCATATCGCAGGGTGGCTCGGTGTCAATCGCCTATGCCGCGAAGCACGCCGAACGGGTCTCACACCTGATCATCTATGGCGGTTATGCCCGAGGCTTCTTGTTCCCTGGGGATCTGGAAAAACATAAGCACCGTTTCGAACTCGACCGAGCAATTGTGCGAGAAGGCTGGGGAAGCAACCAGGACGTCTATCGTCAATGGTTCACCTCGCACTTCATCCCCGGCGGGACGGCCGAACAGATTCGCTGGTTCAATGAACTTGAGCGCGTCAGTGCCACGCCGGAGGAGGCCGAGCGACACATGGCTGCAACCGCAGCAATCGACGTTACTGATCTCTTGCCGAAAATTCGAACCCCGACGCTTGTGTTGCACTGCCAAGGGGATTTGCGGGTGCCGTTTTCTTGCGGCGAGGAGGTCGCCGCAGGTATTCCCGGCGCCAAATTCGTGCCGCTGGAAGGTAACAATCATCTGTTTCTTGCCGGCGAGCCAGCGCACCGGGGTTTCTTCGATGCAGTCTCGTCGTTTCTCGGCGACCCGCCGTTCAAGGGGCCGTTGCCGGGGACCGCCAAGCCCAGGGAGCGATTGGAGAGTGCCGTTAACGCGATTGAGCAAAACTGGGTGATCAAAATCATTATCATTCTCGCGGCGATAACCGGCGTAGCCATTTTCTGTGCCGAACTGTGGCGCATGTTGCGCCACTGAGGTGTTTTCGCAAGTTCGACTATAAATAGCCGACTAAAGGCGCGCGTGTTGCATAGGCTCTCGGCTTACGTGGCGACATGATTGCATAAGGTGGAACGCCTTCCAGATGGACCGCCGAGTTCAGGAAGTGCGACTTCCGTTGTTGGCACATCGCCGACATGGATACGCAGCGCAGCGCACGGATGTCCGCTTTGAGGAAAAGCCGACATCGCCGGCAGCCGCCAGATTTATGGGCACACGCTCTAGATCGGCTTGAGCAGGACGTGACGTTTCCGGCCGAGCGAGAGCTTGACGACGCCATCCGCCGTAACGTCGCTCTCACCGATCAGCGTCTTCTCGCTGGTCACGCGCTCGTCGTTGATCAGGATCGCATTGTTGGCGATGGCGCGCCGCACCTCGCCATTCGATGCGGCCAAGCCAGCTTTGACGAACGCAGCCAGCACGCTTAACCCCGCAGTGAGGTCAGCCCGGGGCAGCTCGACCGTCGGTAAGCTTGAGCCGAGCCCGCCTTCCTCGAAAGTCGCGCGTGCCGTTGCGGCAGCTTGTTCGGCCGCGGCGCGGCCATGCACCAGCGCCGTCGCCTCGGTGGCGAGGACTTTTTTGGCCTCGTTGATCTCGGCGTCGTGCAGCGCCGCAAGCCGATCGATTTCGTCAAGCGGCAGGACCGTGAACAGCTTGAGAAACCGCACCACGTCGGCGTCTTCGGTGTTGCGCCAGTACTGCCAGTATTCGTACGGGCTCACCAGGTCGGCATTGAGCCACACCGCGCCGGCCGCAGTCTTGCCCATCTTGGCGCCGGACGAGGTCGTGAGAAGCGCCGTGGTCAGGGCAAACAATTGCGCATTGAGCATGCGACGGCCGAGATCGATGCCGTTGACGATGTTGCCCCACTGATCGGATGCACCCATCTGCAGCACGCAGCCATAGCGGCGATGAAGCTCGACGAAATCGTAGGCCTGCAGGATCATGTAATTGAATTCGAGGAACGACAGTTCCTGCTGGCGCTCCAGTCGCAACTTGACTGAATCAAAAGCGAGCATGCGGTTGACCGAAAAGTGCCGGCCGACATCGCGGAGGAAATCGATGTAGTTGAGCTGATTGAGCCAGTCCGCGTTATTGGCCATTACACCGTTGCCGCCTGCTTCCTCGAATTTGAGGAATTTCGCGAACACGGCGCGGATGCCGACCAGGTTTTGTCCAATGGCCTCGTCGGTGAGAATTTTGCGGATTTCGTCCTTGCCGGACGGGTCGCCGACGCGCGTTGTCCCGCCGCCCATCAGCGCGATCGGCCGATGGCCGGTCTGCTGCAGCCAGTACAGCATCATGATCACGAGCAGGTTGCCAACGTGCAGCGACGGTGCGGTGGCATCGAAGCCGATATAGCCGGTGATCCGCGACGAGCGCGCCAGCGCATCCAAGGCCTCGGGTTCCGAGACCTGGTGAATGAAGCCTCGGCTGGCCAACACGTTGAGAAAGTCGGACTTGTAGGCGCTCATTGTCATTACGATGGATCGGTGCGCCGCTCTGCTACGGCGGCGCTGGTGTAACAGGTCCAGCGAACGATTCAAATTCCTGCGGGGTGCCTCACCCAGGGAGCCCCACCGGCCGCGCTCGGCCTGCGCCTTATTTCGCCGCTTCTTCCTTAAGCGGGTCCTTGACGTTCGGGAACGTCTCGAATTCGACCGCCCAAGGCGCGCCGTCCTTCTTCTCGACCTTGCGGATATAGACGTTCTGCACGATGTCGCGGGTGCGCGGATCGATCGAGATCGGCCCGCGCGGGCTTTCCCAGCTCATCCCCTTCATGGCGCCCACAATTGCGTCGGCG
>JASHWN010000244.1 GCA_030044035.1 Xanthobacteraceae bacterium | reverse complement strand
AGCTGGAGCAGCGGCAGAAGAAAGCCAAGCGCGTGCCGCTGTCGGTGCGCCTCACGCAGGCCGGGCTCGGCTGGTCGAAGCGCCAGTTCATCGGCGCCGCCGCGGCGCTGGGTGTAGTCGTGTTCGTGGTTGCCCTGATTGTGCTCGACGGCGGCTTGTTGCCAGCGCTCGCCTTCGGCTTCGCCGCCGGCTGCGGGTTGCCGCTTTGGATCTTGAAATTTCTCAAGAAACGCCGTGAGTCGCGGTTTCTCGAAGCCTTGCCGGACGCCGTCGACGTGATCGTGCGCGGCATCAAGTCCGGCCTGCCGCTGCTCGACAGCCTGCGGCTGATCGCCAGCGACGCCCCCGAGCCGGTGCGCAGCGAGTTCCGCGCCATCATCGAGACGCAGACCATCGGCATTCCGCTCGGCGACGCCTGCCTGAAACTATACGAGCGCATCCCGCTGGCCGAAGCGAACTTCTTCGGCATCGTCATCTCGATCCAGCAGCGCGCCGGCGGCAACCTGTCCGAGGCGCTCGGCAACCTGTCGCGGGTGCTGCGCGACCGCAAGAAGATGAAGGCCAAGATCAAGGCGATGTCGATGGAAGCCAAGGCCTCGGCGAGCATCATCGGCGCGCTGCCGATCGTCGTCATGAGCCTCGTCTATTTCACCAGCCCCTCGTACATCGAGCTGTTGTGGACCACCCAGCTCGGCCACATGATGCTGGCCGGCTCTGTGACCTGGATGACGATCGGCGTTCTGGTGATGCGCAAGATGATCAATTTCGATTTCTAAAAGCGGCGGCCGATGCGCTACATCATTCAAGAGCTGCTCGATCCACAGGTGCTCACCATGCTGTTCGCCGCCGTCGCCGCGGGCGCCACGGTGCTCACGCTGGCGATGCCGCTGCTCGCGTCGGACACGTTGAACAAGCGCATGAAAGCGGTGGCGCTGGAGCGCGAAAAGATGCGGCAGCGCGAGCGCGAGCGCCTGGCGCAGAGCAGCAAAGTGTCGTTGCGCCAGTCGCCGCGCATGTACATGAAGACCGTGGTCGACAAGTTCGACCTCAACAAATGGCTCGGCCAGGCCAAGGCGCGCACCATGCTGATGCAGGCCGGCTATCGCGGCCAGGCGCCGTACGTCACCTACCTGTTCTTCCGCATGGCGATGCCGATAATCATGCTGGTGGCATCGGTGTTCTATATCTTCGTGGTGCTCAAGCTCGGCTATCCGCCGATGATGAAGTTGGCGATGGTGATCGGTTGCGCCTATTTGGGCATGCACTCGCCCAACCTTTATCTGAAAAACCAGATCCAGCGGCGGCAACTGTCGATCAAGCGGGCGTTCCCCGACGCGCTCGACCTGATGTTGATCTGCGTCGAGTCCGGCATGTCGATCGAAGCGGCGTTCCGCAAGGTCAACGAGGAGATCGGCTCGCAATCGGTGGCGCTGGCCGAGGAGCTGGCGCTGACCACGGCGGAATTGTCCTATCTGCCGGACCGCCGCCAGGCCTACGACAATCTGGCGCAGCGCACCGGGATCGAGGGCGTGCGCGCGGTGTGTCTGGCTTTGCAGCAGGCCGAGCGCTACGGCACGCCGCTCGGCACCACGTTGCGGGTGCTGGCGCAGGAGAACCGCGACATGCGCATGGCGGAAGCGGAGAAGAAGGCCGCCGGCCTGCCGCCGAAACTTACGGTGCCGATGATCCTTTTCTTTCTGCCGGTATTGTTCATCGTTATTCTCGGCCCGGCCGCGATCAAGGTCATGGCGCTGCGATAGCGCTGCCACGCTCGATCAGCATTTCAAAATCCGGACGAATCGACTGGACCGGCCAGCGAAGGCGATAACGGGCGCAGTTGCGCGTCCGGTCGGATGGCAAGGATGCGGCACGCGATCAGCGCGGCAACAACCAGCACGGCGATAAAGCCGACGGGCGCCAGCACAAATGGGTAGATCAGCACCAAGAAACAGGCGAGGCCGATGCCGGACAATTCATGTCGAAGGAACCCGCTCGTCCGGCCCAGGCGGAACAGGAAAGCGAGCGGTACCACCAGGATGACGAGGTCGTAGGTGAGGAGATGCGGCGTCGCCATCAGGACGCCGGTTCCGAGCGTGGCCGCCTTGATTTCGTAGGCGCAGCGGCTGCGCCAAATGATGCTGATGCCGACCGCTGCAAAGAGCGCCGTCGCGATCTGCGTTATCCAGGCCACTACTGCACTGTCGCTGACTGCGTGCGCGAGACCGAACGCGCTCTGCAGCTTGCCCCAGTAGGTTAATCCGTCGGAATGCGCGATCAGACCGACACCGTGAAAAAAGGCTTGCCAACTGTCGCCACCGAAAGCCGCCCACGAACCCGTGATCATCAGGACGGCCACGATCGCCGCAGTGACAAATACCTTCCAACGACCGCTTGCCGCAAGCACGATCGGAAACAGCAAACCGAGGTGGGGCTTGTAGGTCAGAAGTCCGATCATCACGCCGGCTTCTATCGGCCGTCGCTCCATCGCGGTCAGTGCGCCGCCGATGAGAGCGGCCGAAAGAAATCCGGTCTGGCCGACCATGAAGTTTGCCAGCACGGCGGGGAACGCCGCGGCGAGGAAATAGCCGAGCCGATCGCCGACGATGGCGCGGATTGCGACGGCGTAGGCCGCGAACGTTCCGAATATCCAGACG
>JASHWN010000243.1 GCA_030044035.1 Xanthobacteraceae bacterium | reverse complement strand
GTGACGACAACGACGCGCTTCGATGCCTTGCCGGACGTGCCGGTGCTGGCCGATTTCGTGCCGGGTTATGAGTCGAGCGCCACCTATGGCGTAGCCGCCGCCAAGCGCACGCCGGTCGAGATCGTTAGTCTGCTCAACCGAGAAATCAATGCGATCTTGTCTGAACCGCAGACAAAAGCGCGGCTCAGCGAACTCGGCGGCACCGTGCTCGCGGGAAGCCCCGAGGAGTTCGGCAAACTCATCGTCGACGAGACCGCGAAGTGGGCCAAAGTGATTCACTTTGCGCGAATCAAACCGGATTGAAAGTCGACAAACTACGGAGACGTTCTCTCTGCCGGCGCTCACCGCGGCCGAGCAACAAACGCCATGCGCGCCTGATTGTGGCCGATGTTTTTGGCGGCGCGCTCGCTGGTAAATCCGCCGGCCGCTAGCAGGCGCAGCATGTCGGCTTCGCCGTAATGCGTGAGCCCGTAGCGTGCGCGCAGCCGGCGGTAGTCCGAAAACAGCGTGCGGGCTAGTCCGCCAACGGCAGCGGGCAAAAAGCCGTTTTGCGCGGCAAAGCGCAACAGCGCCGTGACGTCGGCCGCGGCGGAAAGCTGCGGTGGGATGATATCGCTCACCACCAGGAATCCGGCGGGGGCCATGAGCCGGCGAAACGTGGCGAGCAGCGCCTGCAAGTCCGCCGTCGAGAGATATTGCGCGACCGAATGCAGCACGATGAGGTCGAGCGAGTTTTGCGGCAGCAGCGCGACCGCCTCGGGCGCCAGCACGCGGATTTTGCCGTCGCCGGCAAAGCGCGCCGCAAGGCCGGCGCGCACGCTCGGCGCGCCGTCGCACAGCAGAATTTCGCCGCACGCCGCAGCGACGATCTCGGCGTGCAGCGCCTCGCCGCAGCCATAGTCGAGCACGCGCGCCCGCGGCGACGGCGCCAGCGCCGCGATCTGTTCGGCGATCAAGCGGTAGTGCACGTCCTTATGACGCGCGTTGACGTAGATCGCGTGCGGCCGGTCCCAGAACGCCAGCCAGCTGCCGGTCATGCCGGCCACAGTTTTTTCAGCGGCCCGTTCTCGCCATAGACCGGATCGCTCGCCGGCCGCGGTACTTTGCCGATCGAGGCCAGCGCCTTGGCGTGCTCGGCCTTGCTGCCGCGGCACAGGTCGTATTTGCCGCTCGGCGGATAGGCGCCGATGACGACGAGCTCCTGGCTCTGGTTGATGAGCTGATGGCCGGTGCCGGCCGGCAGGATGACGACGTCGCCGGCACTGATTTCGATCTCCCGGCCCTTGCCGCCGCCGAACCGCACCTTGGCGCGGCCGCGCGCAATCCCCATCGCTTCATGGATCATCGAATGGTAGTGCGGGTAGTGGTAGATGCCGTTGCGCCACATGTCGCCCCAGCCGTTCGCCGCGAAGGTTTTTTCGATCACCCGCTCGGGATCAGGCGAGCCGGACAGATCGATGCCGCCGCGATAGAGCACGAGCGGCAGCTTCGGGTTGTTGGGAATCGAGCCGTCGTCGGCGAAACTGAAGGTTTTGGCGGCGGTGCGTTTCGCGGCGGTGATCATGGCGTCTCTTTGGGCCATTATCGGGCCGGCGGGCTGGCCGGCTGGCGCGACTTTACTTACGGCAGGTCGGTTGAAATTTTCTAAGCCCGCCGCAATCTGGCTATTTAACTTTAAATTTGCGCATCGCCGCGACGAAGCGGCCGAACAGATAATGGCTGTCGCGCGGGCCGGGCGAGGCTTCGGGATGGTATTGCACCGAGAATACCGGCCGGTCGGTCAGCGCCAGCCCGCAATTGGAGCCGTCGAACAGCGACACGTGGGTCTCGACCGCATTTGCCGGCAGGCTGGTGCGGTCCACCGCAAAGCCGTGGTTCATCGAGGTGATCTCGACCTTGCCGGTGACGAGGTCCTTGACCGGATGGTTGGCGCCGTGATGGCCCTGGTGCATTTTCATGGTGCGGCCGCCGACCGCGATGCCGAGCATCTGATGGCCGAGGCAGATGCCGAACACCGGCACCTTGTCGATCAAGGTGCGGATGACCGGCACCGCATATTCGCCGGTCGCGGCCGGATCGCCCGGGCCGTTGGACAAGAACACGCCGTCGGGCTTGAGCGCCAGGATGTCGTCGGCCGAGGAGCGCGCCGGCACCACCGTGACCTTGCAGGCGTTGCCGGCGAGCTGGCGCAAAATGTTGCGCTTGATGCCGTAGTCGACGGCGACGACGTGGAATTCGGCGCCGTTGCGGCGGCCGTAGCCCTCGCCGAAGCGCCACGGCGTCTCGTCCCAGGTGAAACGCTGCGCGGTGGTCACGGTCGGCACCAGGTCCATGCCAATGAGGCCCGGCCATTGCCGGGCCTCGCGCTTGAGCGCGTCGAGGTCGAAGCGGCCGGACGGCTGGTGGGCGATCGCCGCGTTGGGCATGCCGTTCTTGCGGATGAGCGCGGTGAGCGCGCGGGTATCGATGCCGGCGAGCCCGATGACGCCGCGGCGCTTGAGCCATTCGTCGAGATCGCGGGTGGCGCGGTAGTTCGACGGCTGGGTGATGGCGGAATGCAGCACCACCCCGCGCGCGCC
>JASHWN010000242.1 GCA_030044035.1 Xanthobacteraceae bacterium | reverse complement strand
CGAATTCACTACGGTCGACGTCGGCAACCCGACCGTCAATCTCATTCCCGCCGAGGCGCGCGCGCGCTTCAACATCCGCTACAACGACCACCACAGCCAGACCTCGGTGAAAGCGCTGATCGAGCATCGCGCGCAGGCCGCCGCCGCGGGCCGCATCCGCTATGCGTTCGAATGGCCGCCGTCGAACGCCGACGTGTTTTTCACCGCGCCCGGCCCGTTCACCGACCTTGCCATGGCGGCGATCGCCGAAGTGACCGGCCAGCAGCCGAAAATTTCCACCGTCGGCGGCACTTCCGACGCGCGCTTCATCAAGGATTACTGCCCGGTGCTCGAATTCGGCCTGGTCGGCCAGACCATGCACGCCGTCGACGAATGCGCGCCGATCGCCGACCTCATCGCGCTCACCGCGATCTATCGCCGGATCATCGAGAAGTATTTTGCTCGGTAGGGTGGGCAAAATCGTTTCGCGGCCATGACGCGTGGGCACCGCTTTGATGCGATTTTGCCCACGCGGACGGCCAAGCAAGCGCGTGCCCACGTTCCGCGTCGCTCAATACTCCACGCGCACCAGATAAAGCCCGTGCGGCGGCGCGACCTGGCCGCAGGCGGCGCGGTCGCGCGCGGCGAGCGCATTGGCGAGATCGCTGGCGCGCCATTTGCCGTCGCCGACATGGACCAGCGAGCCGACCATCGAGCGCACTTGGTGATGCAGGAACGAGCGCGCCGACGCGGCGATGCGCAGTTCGTCGCCGTCGCGCGTCACATCGAGGCGGTCGAGCGTCTTGACCGGCGATTTGGCCTGGCACTCGGCGGCGCGGAAGGTGGTGAAGTCATGCCGGCCGACCAGAAGCTGCGCCGCCTCGTGCATCGCGGCGGCGTCGAGCGGCCGCGGTACGCGCCAGGCGCGGTTATGGTCGAGCGTGAGATCGGCGCGGCGATTGACGATGCGGTAGAGATAGTGGCGCTTGCGTGCGGAAAACCGCGCATCGAAATCGGCCGCGACCTGCTCGGCTGAAAGCACCGCCACCGGCTGCGGCCGCAGATGAAAATTGATGGCGTCGCGCACCGTGTCGTTGTCCCAGTCCTTGCCGAGATCGACATGCGCGACCTGGCCGAACGCATGCACGCCGGCATCGGTGCGGCCGGCGCCCGAAACGGTAACGCGCTCGCCGGCGAATGCCGCGATCGCGTCGGCGAGCACGCTCTGCACCGACGCACCGTTGTCCTGCGCCTGCCAGCCGACGAACGGCGTGCCGTCATATTCGATAATGAGCTTGTAGCGCGGCATCGCTCGGCCTTTTTAGGCCAGTACGGTCTGCGGCGCGACCGGCGTACCGCGCAGAAACTCGTCGGCCAGCATCGGCTGGCGGCCGGCCCGCTGCAGCTGCACGAGCCGCACCGCGCCGCTGCCGCAGGCGATGGTCAGCTTATCGTCGAGCACGCGTCCCGGCGGTCCGGCACCGGCGCCCTCGGTGGTGCGCAAAACCTTGATCCGGCCGGCGCCGGCGAGTTCGCACCAGGCGCCCGGAAACGGCGACAGCCCGCGGCAATGATTGTGCACCTCCTGCCAGTTTTTGCTCCAATCGACGCGCGTTTCGCTCTTGTCGATCTTGGCGGCGTAAGTCACGCCGGCTTCGCCCTGCGGCGTCAGTTGCAGCGAGCCGCGCTCCAGCGCGCCAAGCGCGATCAGCATGAGATCGGCGCCGAGCCGCGCCAATTCATCATGCAGATCGCCGGTGGTCGCATCCGGCGCGATGGCGACGCGCCGCTGCGCCACGATCGGCCCGGTATCGAGGCCTTCCTTCATCTTCATGATGGTGACGCCGCTCTCGCGATCGCCGGCCATGACGGCGCGGTGGATCGGCGCCGCACCGCGCCAGCGCGGCAACAGCGAGGCGTGCACATTGAACGCGCCGAGCGGAAAAACGTCGAGGATCGGCTTCGGCAGAATGAGCCCGTAGGCGACGACCACCGCGGCGTCGGCGCCGTGCGCGCGCATCGCCGCCGCTGCCTCGTCCCCGCGTAGCGTCGTCGACGTCAGCACCGGCAAACCCAGTCGTTCGGCTTGGCGCGCGACCGCACTCGGCTGCGGCGCCAATCCGCGGCCGGCCGGCTGCGGCGGCCGGCTATAGACCGCGACGATCTGGTGCCCCGCGCCGGCCAGCGCGACCAGCGTGGGCACGGCGAAGTCGGGCGTGCCCATGAAAACGAGGCGGAGCGGCATGACAGTGACCAAGAAAGGTTCAGCGAGCTGCGGCAGGCTCGAACGGGTTTATCAAATCGAGTTCAAGGCCGCTGAAGTCTGCGATATCGCGCGTGGCAAGCGCCATGCGATGGCTGAGCGCAATTGCTGCAATGATAGCATCCATCGTGGCTATCGGCCGGCCCATGCCATTGCGCCGCACCAGAACACGACCGAATTCATAGGCGCTCGCGCGATCGAATGGAAGAATGCGGTTGTCGAACAGCTCGGATTCAACATTCAACAGTAGCGCTTCGAACGCCTTCCTTCGCGCGCCGGGAGCCAACCGTTCAACGCCGTACCGCAACTCGGCCAAAACTGGCGCGCAAAGAAATAGGTCTGTTGGCGTCTGCCTATCAAGCCAAGCTCGCACGGCCGCACTTGGCGCTTTACGGAAAGCCTCTGAGATAATGTTGGTATCGAGGACGATCATGCAAATTCGGCGGGTTCGGGCATATCTCTCGGCGCTTCGAACACGAGATCGTCACCACGCCATTCATCCGGCAATATCGAAAACAGCCGGGTGCCTATTCCGACTTCCTTTGGCTGCGCGGCCAACCCCCTTCGAATCAGGGTCTTGGCCTCATCCGACAAGCTGCGGCGGTGCGTCCGCGCGCGTTCTGCCAATTGGCGCTTGAGCGTCGGATCGATGTCACGAATCAGAAGATTGGCCACGTCCACTCCTTGATATCAAGATATCAAATTCGGCATCTGCTGTCGATTAGAGGCTATTCATCAGCGTCTTCAGAGACTTGGGATCGCCAAACACCCTTAATGTATCGTTAACCGACTAGGCTAAAAAGTAACATTTGGCACCTTAACCTATACGACCTATGCGGAGCATCGACACTCAGTCGTTTGAGATTGGACCTTCGGAGGCTCAGATGGATCACAGAGCCGAATTGCTTCCAGAAATTATCCGCTTCCGACGTTGCGAGGCGGTGATAACCGACGCGAAGGGTGATCGGACCGAGCACAAGGTGTATTCGCTGAGAGCGAACCAATCGGGAAAACGGCTGCTCTTTTTCCTTGCAACGATCGTTATGACGGTGCTCCTGCTGCTAGGTACAAAAGCTTTCTCCGGCGCAATGGTGGCATTGTCACGCTTCTTCTGAATGCGGCATTATTGCTTTTTCTGAATAATAAAGTGCTCAATCTGCCATTGTGTGCTTCGCTGCCTTGGCGAACTTTTTGACGATGC
>JASHWN010000241.1 GCA_030044035.1 Xanthobacteraceae bacterium | reverse complement strand
AATGGATCGAGCGCGCCGCGGATCAGATCGTACCAGCAGCCTTTCGGCCGCGTCCGGATGCCGTCGGCGCCGCAGATGATCAAGCGGTCGGCGGCGCGCGTCATGGCGACATAGAGCAGGCGGCGGTATTCGTTCTCGGCCTCGGCGAGCGTCGCGGCGCGCGCGGCAGAGACGCTCGCGACGTCGTCGTCCTTGCGGCCGGCCCAAACCAGCGCGCCGCCGGCAAGTTTTAGAAGCCGCGGCGGCCGCGGCCCGGCGGGCGGCGTCATGGTGTCGGCGAGGATGACGACCGGCGCTTCGAGGCCCTTGGCGCCGTGCACCGTCATCACCCGCACCTCGTCGCGCGCGATTTCCATGTCGCGCTTGACCTCGGCGCGGGCGTCGCGCAGCCAGGCCAAAAAGCCCTGCAGCGACGGCGTCTGCCGGCGCTCGTAGTCGAGCGCGAGATTGAGGAATTCGTCGAGCGCGTCGTTGGCCTCGGCGCCGAGCCGCGCCAGAAATTGTCGCCGCGCGCCGCCGCCAAGGAGCCGGGCGTAGAAGGCAAACGGCGTGGTTTTACGCGCGTCCTCCTCGAGCCGGACAAGGCGCGCCGCGGCGTCGGCGAATAGCGCGCTCTCGGCGGCCTTGCCGCGCAGCGCCGCGCGCAGCGAGGCGCGGCGCTGCCAGGCCACCGCGAACAAATCCTCGTCGGAAAAGCCGAACAACGGGCTGCGCAGCGCGGTGGCGAGCGCGAGGTCGTCGTCCGGCAGGAGCAGCGCGTCGCCGAGCACCATCAGGTCCATTACCGCGATGTGCTCGGTAAGCATCAAACGGTCGGCGCCGGCGACCTCGACGTTCTGGTTCTTCAGCGCGCGGATGATCGCCTCGAACAACTCGCCGCGCTGGCGTACCAGGATCAGAACGTCGCCAGGCCGCGCGTCGCCGGCGTCGATCATGCGGCGCACCGCGCGCGCCACGCGCTTGGCGAGTTTCACCCGCGGGCTCGTCTCGCTCACGGTATCGAACGGCGCGTCCCAGCCTTCGATCGGGCTGCGCTCGTCGGGCTTTTCCGGCTCCCAGATTTCGACGATCCCGGGCGGCGCGTCAGGCAGCGCGATATGCGGCGGAAAGCCGTCGCGGTCCGAGGTGACGCTGGCGGCAAGCTCCTTGCTCTTGAACACCTCGTCGACCGCGGCGAGCACGTTTTCGCCGGAGCGGAATGAATGCTTGAACTCGCGGTAGACGAAGGCGGGCGTACCGGCCTTGTGCTGGCGCTCGAAATGCCGCCGCATGTCGGCGAATTCCCTGGGCGCGGCGTTCTGAAACGAGTAGATCGACTGCTTTTCGTCGCCGACCGCAAAAATCGTGCGCCGCACGCCGCGCGCGCCGGCGCCGGCGGTGAACTCGGCGGCGAGCCGGATGACGATCTCCCATTGCTTCTTGCCGGTATCCTGCGCCTCGTCGATCAACAAATGATCGATGCCGAGATCGAGCTTGTAGTGGACCCAGGCGGCGTCAATGCTGCGCAACAGATCGAGCGTCTTGTCGATCAGGTCCTCGTAATCGAGCAGGCCGCGGCGGTCTTTTTCCTTGCGATAGCGGCGGAGCACTTCATGGGCGACGGTGAGCAGCGCCTTGCTGCGCTCGCGGCAGGCCACGGCGCGCCGCCGCTCGACCAGCGCCCAGACGCGCGCTTGCTCGGCGGCGAGCCGCTCGACCAATGCGGCATCCTTGATCGCCCTGGTGACGATCGATTTGCGCGGCGCCAGTTCGCCGGTGCAGAAGATGTCCAGATAAGTTTCGACCCGGTCCGAGCCGGACAAAGTCGGGAGCGCGCGGAAGCGGCGCGCCTGCTCGCCGTCGGATTTGCCGCCAAGCTCCAACACCGCGGCAATGGTCGGCCATTCGGACGGCGCAATCGCTGAATCATCAAACAGCTCGGCTTCGATGCGCTCGCGGCTATCATCCGGATCGATGCCAAGCGCAGGCGACAGCCCGGCGATCGCCGCCGCGACGCCGCCGGCGCTCGTCACCCAAGCGGTGATGGCGTCGCGCTGGCCGATGGTTTCGCGCACCAGATCGCGAAAGGTTTGGTCGGCCGCCGCGATCATGGCGGCGGCGAGCGCGCGGCCGAGCGCGCCGTGCGGCGCGTTGGCGCCGTCGAGCAGCACGGCCAGCGTCAGCTGCTCGAGAAGCTGGCTCTGCTCGGCCTCGTCGAGCACGGCAAAGCGCGCCGCGACATTGGCCTCGAACGGAAACTGGTGCAGCACCTGGGTGCAGAAGGCGTGGATGGTTTGCACCTTCAAGCCGCCCGGCGTTTCCAGCGCGCGGGCAAACAGCCGCCGCGCCAGCGCGCGCTGCGCCGGGCCGCCCGTCAGCGTCGAGCGGTCGCGGATCGCCCCCTCGAGCGCGGCATCGTCGAGCGTGGTCCAGGCGGCGAGCGTGTCGAACACGCGCTTGGCCATATTGGCGGCCGCCGCCTTGGTGAAAGTCAGGCACAGAATCTTTTCCGGCGCCACGCCGTCGAGCAGCAGATTGACCACGCGCTGCGCCAGCACGTGGGTCTTGCCCGAACCGGCATTGGCCGCGACCCAGGCGGACGCGCGCGGATCCGAAACCTCGGTCTGCAGCTCGCGCACTGTGGGCGGAATGGCGGCGGGCGTTCTCATGCGCCGCCTCCGGTGCCCGGCACGTCGTCGCGCACGCCGCCGCTCGCCGACCATTCGCGCACGCGGGCGAGATGATCGTATTCGCCGTAATGGTTGGTCCACATCGGATGAACGAGCGAGCGATACGGCGCTTCGTCGTCGTAGAAGCGGCGAGCGAGCCCGGCGAGCCGCGCCAGCGCGCGGTCGGCGTGGCTGTCGGGCGTGCCCTCTTTGAAGGCGATCGATTTCTCGTCGCCCGGCGGCTCGCCGCCCTTGAGCGTCACGTACACGATCTCGGCGACCGACGCCTGCGCCGGAATGTCCTTGAAGCCGCCGTTGCGCAGGATCGCGGCTTCGAGCGTGAGCTGGGGCGCAAGGCCGGTGCGCAC
>JASHWN010000240.1 GCA_030044035.1 Xanthobacteraceae bacterium | reverse complement strand
CTCGCCGCAGGAGTTGCGCCAGCGCTTGATCGATTCGAGGATCGGCTCGGGGCGGTCGCCGCAGAACGCCCAGTTGACGTCGATGATCAACAACGCCGGCCGCTTGCCGAAGCCGCCGCGCGCGCCATAGCCGGAGGTGCCGAACACCGCCTTGTCGCGTTCGGTGAGGAATTTGTTCCAGATCGGTTCGGACATGGTTCCATTTCCTTCCCTGATTGCTTTATAGAGTCGCCTTGAGCTTGTCGACGAAGCTCATGTCGATGATCTCGTCGTATTTGACGTCGGTCTTGAGGATGCCGGCGCCCATGACGACGGATTTGGCGGTGTCCCACGAAGCGCGGCTGATGACGCCGTCCTTGCTCCACATGTCGTCGGCGAACGAGCGGCCGAGCGTCGCTTTCAGATCGTCGAGCGCCATGGTGGGGAATTGCTTCTGGGCGAGTTGCGCGGCCTCGTCGTGGTTTTCGTCGACGAATTTCAACGATTTCATCATGCCGCGCACAAAGCCGCGCACCAGCTCGGGCGTCTTCTGGATCGAATCGAGGCGCACGTTGAAGGTCGAATAGGCGTACGGGCCCATCATTTTCGGAATGTTGATGATCGGCTCGCCCCATACGCCCGCGCGCAGGCCCTGGGTGACAAACGGCTCCGTCGTGCAGCCGATCTCCGCCCGCTTGGCCTTGACGATCGGCAGCACCGCCGAGTTGGCGGTCTCGATCAGCGTCACGTCCTTGGTGGCATCGAGCTGCCACTTTTTCAACAGGTAGCGCGTGATCGAATTCGGTGTGCCGCCATAGCCGCTGGTGGCGATCGTCTTGCCCTTGAAGTAGCTCGTCCAGTCTTCGTTGCGCGGCTCCAGTCCCTTGGCGGCGCAGAAATAGACGTTGCCGCGATTGACGCAGTTGACCACGGCGCGCAGCTCGGCGCCCTTGGCCTTGGCGAAGGCGCAATGCTCCGGCCCGCCGATAAAGGCGAAGGCCTGCCCGGACAGCACCGCATTGGTATGGCCGGCGCCGGTCTCGATGGTCACGATCTTGACGGTCACGTCCTCGAACAGATCTTTTGCCATGCCGATGTAGAGCGGCAGATAGCCGGTGCCGTGAACCGGTTCGGCAATAAGCACTTCGGTGGCGGCCGCCCGGGCCAGATAGGGCCGGGCGATCGCCGCAGCGCCGGCTGCCGCGCTCGAAGCCAAAAGTCCGCGCCTGTCGAATCCCGATGTGCTCATGACAACCTCGTCAGTTGCGGGCACGCCGATGCCCCTTTTCGCCTATTGCTTGATGCCTTGGCGCAGGATGCGCTCGAGCCATGACACGGCTGCGTACATCGCCACGGCAAGCGTCGACAGCACCAGCGACGCCACCCAAACCAGCGCGATATCATAGGTATTTCCGGCATACAAAATGGCACGGCCGAGGCCATGCTGCGAAGCGATGAACTCGCCGACGATGGCGCCGGTCAAGGCCAGTCCGATATTCACCCGCAGCACCGAAATGATCCAGGGCAGGCAGAACGGCACCACCAGCTTGCGAAACACCTGCATGCGGCTCGCGCCAAGCGAATAGAACAGCCGCTCCTGGTCGGTATCGAGCGCCTTGACGCCGGCATAGGTGGTCAGCGCCGAGACGATGATGGTCAGTGCGGTCGCAATCGCGACCTTCGAGGCGAGACCAAGCCCGAAGATCAGGATGACCAATGGTGCCAACGCCAGCTTCGGCAGCGAATGGAAGCAGATCATGTAGGGCTGCGCGATCGTCGCGTAGTTGCGCGACCACCAGAACGACAGGCCGAGCAGCGAGCCCGCTGCAGTGCCGAGGACAAAGCCCAAAATGGTCGAGCCAAACGTGTATTCGATATCGGTCCAAGCATCGCCGGCAGTGAAGAATTTGATCAGCGTCGCATAGACGTCGCTCGGCCTCGACCAGAAGAAGCCGTCGATCCAGCCGCGGTCCGCTGCGGCCTGCCATAGTGCGATCGCCGCAACGAGGATGCCGACTTGAATCGCAATGGTGACGCCGAGCGGCAAATCCTTCTGCACCGGCAGGCGTCGAATTTTTTTCACCTGCCGTGCGGCAGGCGCAGCTGCCGCGGGCGCGACATCGGGACGCGCGCCGGCCTGCGATGTACCCTCAACACTCATACCGGCAACGCCATCTTAAGCCGCCTCCTCGAGTGCGGACTTGTGGGCCTCGGTCAAAAGCCGCATGCAGCGCTCTTTGATGGCGATGAACTCGCTGCTGAGCGTCACCGTGCGCTGCCGCGGCCGCTCGATCGGCACCGGGATCGTTTCAACGAGCCGGCCGGGCCGGGTCGCCATGACGTACATCTGGTCGGACAGGTAGATCGCCTCCTCGACGTCGTGGGTGACGAACACCACCGTCTTGCCGAAATCGCCCCACAGCTGCAGCAGCCATTCCTGCATGTGCGACTTGGTCTGCGCGTCGAGTGCGCCGAACGGCTCGTCGAGCAGCATGATATCGGTGTCGAACAACAGCGTGCGCAACAGAGCGGCGCGCTGGCGCATGCCGCCGGACAGCGCGTTCGGATAGAGATATTCGAAGCCGGAGAGCCCGTAGCGACGCAGCAGCGGCAACGCGCGCTCGCGCGCCGCGTTGAGCGGCACGCCCTGGATCTCCATGCCGAGAATGACGTTGTCGAGCACCGTGCGCCAGGGCAGCAGCAGATCCTTCTGCAGCATGTAGCCGACGCGGCCGATCGTGCCCGTTGCGTCGACGCCGTCGATGAAAACGCGGCCGCCGCTCGGCTGCAACAGGCCGGCGACGATGTTGAAGATCGTGCTTTTGCCGCAGCCGGACGGTCCGATCAGGCTGATAAAGCGGCCTTGCGGTATGGCAAGCGTCACCGGTGCCAGCGCGGCAAACGGACCGGCCGGCATGTTGAACGTCATGCTGACCTGATCGAGGCGAAGCTTTGTGGCTGCGGCCATAGTGCCGATCATATTGCAAGAACTGCGCCAGCTGTAGCATGCGAACTGTGACAATTCGCGTGATCGGAATTCAGATCGCCGCAGTCGCAACCGATTTCGGCCGTCTTGCCGAGCAATCGCCGGCGCTTGGATTAGGCCGCGGCGCCGACTGAACTATGATCGACGGTCAGAAGTTTTAAGCAGCGCTCCTTGATGGCGATGAATTCCGGCGCTTGCCGCTGCCGCGGCCGCGCGAGCGGCACCGCCAGGGTTTCGGCAATGCGGCCCGGGCGCGCCGCCATGGCGCAGACTTCGTCGGACAGATAAATCGCTTCATCGACGTCGCGGGTGACGAACACCACCGTCTTGCCGAAATCGGCCCACAGGCCGAGCAGCCAGTCCTGCATGGCGAGCTTGGTCTCTGCTTCGAGTGCGGCAAACGGCTCATCGAGCAGGATCACGTCGGTGCCGCACAAGAGCGTGCGCAAGAGCGCCGCGCGCTGGCGCATGTCGGCCGACAGCGCGTTAGGGTGGGCGTATTCGAGACCGGCAAGACCATGGCGGCACAACAGCGGCAGCGCACGATGGCGCGCTTCGCGGATCGGCACGCCCTGCGCCTCGATGCCGAGAATGACGTTGTCGAGCACGCTGCGCCAAGGCAGCAGCAAATCCCGCTGCAGCATGTAGCCGACGCGGCCGGTGACGCCGGTCGAATCGATGCCGTCGAGCAAGACGCGGCCGGCGGTCGGCCGCAACACGCCGGCGAGGATGTTGAAGATCGTGCTTTTGCCGCAGCCGCGCGGTCCGATCAGGCTGATGAGGTGGCCGGGCGGAACGGCGAGCGTCAGCGGCGCCAGCGCCACGAGCGGGCCGGCCGGCGTGTCGAACGTCATGCCCACTTGATCGAGATAGAGTTTTGCGGCGGTCGCCATGACGGCGATCATATCGCAAGAAGTGTGCCGCTTGTAGCCTACCTATGAACCCTTCCCCATGAGCGCCGCTTCAAAGGCTTCGGCGATAGCCTGCTTGCTTTTGCCGGCGCGCGCAGCGTCGCCGATGACCGTGACGACCTGTCCCGGCCGCGTCAGCGCCTTGAAACGCGCGGCCGTGCCGCGCCGCGCGCTGTAGTAGAACCAGTCGCGCAATGCCGCCACCGAGAATAGCCGCGCCAGGCCAGGCGCACGTGTGAGCCCGCTGTCGAGCAGCGCTCTGATCAGGGGGCCGAGGCCGAAGCGATAAGCGGCGCCGGTTGCGATCACGATGCGATCGAACGGCGCCAAGCCTTCGGGCGCGGCGGTCACGTCGGCGGCGAAGCGAAATTCGACCTTCTTCATCGCGCAGGCGGCGACGAGATCGGCGATGTAGCGCGCAAAGCTTTTTTCATTGGCCGCGACCTCCTGGAACAGCGGCGCTTTGCCGGCATAGTTGAAGGCGCCGCCGGCGCGCGGCGCCTTTTCGAACACCGTCACCGCGTTGCCGTCGGCCACCAGCGACGCGTAGGTCAGGCCGGCGGGGCCGGCGCCGATCACCGCGATGCGCTCGCCGTGCGGCGGCCGCGGCGCCGCGAACAAGGTTTCGCGGCCGGCGGCGCCATTGACCACGCAGCCGATACGGGCGCCGCCGCGCATCTCGTTGATGCAGGTGTTGCAGGCGAGGCAGCGCCGCACCGGCTCGCCGCGCGCGACTTTTTCCACCCATTGCGGATCGGCGACGAGCGTGCGGCCGAGCGCGATGAAATCGGTCTTGCCGCTTGCCACCGCGTCCTGCGCCAGCGCCGGATCGCCGAGCCGGCCGACCGCGATCACCGGCACCGCGACCTTGCTTTTCACGTCGGCGGCGAAGTCGAGAAAGGTCGCGTCCGGATAGCTCATCGGCGGCAGCACGATCTGGGCCGACGGCAGCGAGCGGTAATGGCCGGCGCTGATGTGCAGCGCATCGGCGCCGCTCTGCGCCGCCCAGATCGCGATCTGCCGGCCGTCGTCGAACGTCAGCCCGCCGGGAAAAAAGTCTTCGACCGACAGCCGGTAGATCACGCCGAGGTCCGGCACCGCAGCCTTTACGGCGCGCAGGATTTCCAGACCGAAGCGGGCGCGGTTTTCCAGGCTGCCGCCATATTCGTCGCTGCGGCGGTTCTCAAACGGAGCGTGGAATTGCGAGATCAGATAGCCGTGCGCGGCGTGGATCTCGACACAGTCGAAGCCGGCGTTTTTGGCTCGCACCGCCGCGGCCACATGGGCCGCAATGGTTTCGCCGATGCGCGCCTTGGTCATTTCCTGCGGCACGATGGTCTCGAACGTGGTTTCGTAGACCGGATGCGCAATGGCCGACGGCGCGATCGGCGTCTCGCCGCAGATGTCGGCGCGGGTGTGGCCGCCGCCATGGCCGAGCTGGATCGAGGCCTTGGCGCCGCCGCGATGAATTTCGCCGACCAGCCGCGTCAGGCCGGGCAGGAAGCGGTCGTCGTAGATGCCGATCTCATGGCGGCGATGGCGGCCGCATTTTTCCGGCGACGCCATCTCGACCGTGATCAACCCGACGCCGCCGCGCACCCGCGCCATGTAGTAGGCGACCGCGTCATCGGTGACGAAGCCTTCGGCATCGGCGGTGCGCGTCGTCATCGGCGGCATGACGATGCGGTTCTTGATCTCGACCGCTCCGATCCGCGCCGGGGTGAGGAGGGGGTTCATACGCAAGCTTGTGTCCCGGATGCGGTGCAGCGCGTAGCGGTGCACCGCTGTTCCGGGACCTTCACAGGTTCAGAGTCTGTAACGATCCCGGGTCTGCAGCGCACCACCCTCGGGTCGCGCAATTGCGCGCCCGAGGGCAAGCTTGTCCCCGGGCCGCGCGAAGCGCGGACCCGGGGATGCTGCGCTGCGCCCGGGAAACGCAAGATGATGTGATGTTGACGGCTCACAGCACCGGAATCTCGCCGCCGTCGATGTCGATGGTGGCGCCGTGCAGCCAGCTGGCGCGCGAGGAGACGATGAAGGTGACGAGGTCGGCGATGTCGTCCGTGGTGCCGTAACGGATGATGCCGGTCTCGCGGCACATGGCTTCGCGGACTTTGTCTTCCGACAGTCCGGTGCGCGCCACCTCGGCGCGGATGCGCCGCCATTGCCGCTCGGTTTCGACCAAGCTCGGATGGATGCAGTTGACGCGCACGCCATCGGCCTTGCCGCGGTCGGCCAGGCATTTGGTGAACGCGGCGACCGCGGCATTGACCGAAGAGCCGATGGTGAAATCGGCATGCGGCTTGCGGCCGCTGGTGCCGCCCATGGCAACCAGCGAACCGCCGCGCTCCTTCAGAAGCGGCCAGGCGAGCCGGGCGAGCCGCACGTGGGCAAAAAATTTGAGCGCGTAGCCCTCCTCCCAATCGGCATCGGTCAGCGCGAAAAAATCGCCGCGCTTGGTGGTGCCGGCGTTGTTGAACAGGATGTCGAGGCCGCCGAACTCGCGCCGCACGGCGGCGATGAGTTTTTCCGGCGCGTCGTTCCGGCGCAGATCGAGCACGGCGATCGCGGCGCGGCGGCCCATGCCGCGAATTTTTTGCGCGACCTCGTCGAGCGCTTTGTCGTCGCGCCCGGTCAACATCAGATCGCAGCCTTCGGCGGCGAGCGCCAGCGCGGTGCCGCGGCCGATACCGCGGCTCGATCCGGTCACCAGCGCGATCTTCCCCTTGAGCCCGAGCTCCATCGTCAATCTCCTTGTTCACCTTCGCAGCGTAGCGCAGGCGAGCGGGGGAGGATATCTTGGCGCATGACCATCAAGGGCAAGGCCTATATTGCCGGCGCGTTCGAGCATCCGACGCGGCATGCGCCGGACAAGAGCGTGGCGCAGCTGCACGCCGAGGTGGCGCTCGGCGCGCTGGCGGATGCCGGGCTGACGCGTGACGACGTCGACGGTTATTTCTGCGCCGCCGATGCGCCGGGGCCGGGCCCGGCGTCGATGGCCGAGTACCTCAACCTGACGAAACTCCGCCACGTCGACTCGACCGAGCTCGGCGGCACCTCGTATGTGGCATTGGCCGGCCACGCCGCCGCGGCCATCGCGCTCGGCAAATGCGACGTGGCGCTGATTACGCTCGCTGGGCGGCCGCGCAGCGAGGGCATGGCGACCGGCACCACGCCGCGGCTGCGCGATCCCAACCAGCCGGAAGCCGGTTTCGAATTTCCCTACGGCCTGACCACCGCCAACGGCTACGCCATGTGCGCGATGCGGCACATGCACCAATACGGCACCACCAGCGAGCAGCTCGCCTGGATCAAGGTCGCGGCCTCGCACCACGCCCAGCACAACCCGAACGCCATGCTGCCCGAAGTGGTCACCGTCGCCGACGTGGTCGCCTCGCCGCTGATCGCCGATCCGTTGCACCGGCTCGACTGCTGCGTCATCAGCGACGGTGGTGGCGCGCTCGTCATCGTGCGGCCGGAGATCGCCAAAAATTTGCGCCGGCCGCCGGTGAAGATCATCGGCGCCGGCGAAACCGTCAAACATCTTGCCGGCGGCACATTCGATCTGACCATATCGGGCGCGGCGCGCTCCGGGCCCGCGGCGTTCGCTGAAGCCGGCGTCGAGCCGGCCGACATCAAATACGTTTCGATCTACGACAGCTTCACCATCACGGTGCTCATTCAGCTTGAAGATTTGGGCTTCTGCGCCAAGGGCGCGGGCGGCAAGTTCGTGGCCGACGGCAATCTGATTTCCGGAATCGGCAGGCTGCCGTTCAACACCGACGGCGGCGGGCTGTGCAACAACCATCCGGCCAATCGCGGCGGCATGACCAAGGTGATCGAAGCGGTGCGGCAGCTGCGCGGCGAGGCGCATCCCGCGGTGCAGGTGAAAAACTGCGATCTGGCGCTGGCGCAAGGCACCGGCATGCAGCTCGGCACCCGGCACTGCAGCGCGACGCTGATCATGGAGCGGGAGTGAGCGATGACCGCGCGGAAGATTCCCGGCCCGATCGTCACGGTGGAAAGCGAGCCGTTCTGGAACGCGGCGCGGCAGCGCCGCTTCGTCGTGCCGACCTGCGGCGCTTGCGGCAAGGCGCATTGGTATCCGCGCGCGGTCTGCCCGTTCTGCAGCGCCGAAAAGATCGAATGGCGCGCCGCTTCCGGGCAGGGCACGATCTACAGCTTCAGCGTCATGCGCCGCGCCAAGGAGCCCTACGCGATCGGCTATGTGACCTTGGCGGAGGGCCCGACCATGCTGACCAACATCGTCGATTGCGATTTCGACGCGCTGCACATCGGGCAGAGCGTGCGCCTAGTGTTCGCCGAGACCGAAGACGGCCCGCCGGTGCCGCTGTTCAGGCCGGATTGAGGGCTCAGTTGCTGATCCGCCGCAACGAAACCTACTGACTTGTCATGCTCCGCGAAAGCGGAGCATCCAGTAAACACGGGACCGTCGGTGATTACCGGATCATCCGCCTGCGCGGATGATGACAAGGAATATGTTTGGACGAAGCAACAACTTATTCACGATATCTTTCAGCAAAATCTTGGTTTGCACAAATTAAGCTTTTAGCCGAATTCACCTTGGACTTTGCGTAACATTTGAAGCCCATGCTTGCGCTATGCATGAGCGCAGACGAGTCCGGCGCACCCAGATTTACAAGTGCGCCAAAATATCGATGAACGGGTCGCTTCGCGACTGCGTCGTTCGCGATATTTCTTCGCTCGGCGCACGCCTCGCCTTGGTCAGCACCTGCCTGATCCCGGATCGATTTGGCCTGACGTTCGATGCCGCCCACACCATGCGCGGCTGCCGTGTCGCCTGGCGGTCCGCAACCGAGGTCGGGGTCGAATTCTGCGAGGCGTCGTTCCACTCGGCGGCGTAGTCGTTGCGAGGAGCCAACGGGTCCGGCCCGAAGTGGCCGGCCCGATGACAAGCTCCGCGCCCAAGCAATCCAGCTTCCCCCACCCTTCCCTCCCCCGCTTGCGGGGGAGGGTTAGGGAGGGGGCCTGGATTGCTTCGCTTCGCCGGCAATGACGGCTTGATGGAACTACTCGAGCTTCAGGCCGAGCTTCTTGATCAGCGCCGCCCACTTGGCTTCTTCGCGCCTTATGTTCGCCGCGTAGTCTTCGGGCGAGCTTGGCGCCGGATCGTCGCCGGCCTCGATCAGACGCTTCTTGAATGCATCGTCGGCCAACATGGCGCGCAATTCCTTGTTGACCCGATCGACGATCGGGCGCGGCACGCCCGCGGGCGCGATCAGGCCGTAATACTGCACCGCCTCGAATCCAGGCAGCCCGGATTCGGCGGCGGTCGGCACGTCCGGCAGCGCTGCCGAGCGCTTGGGCCCGGTCACCGCGATGGCGCGCAACTGATGCGCCTGGATCTGGCTGATGGCGGCTGGAATCGTATCGAAGCCGAGCGGCACATGATTGCCCATGACGTCGGTCGTCAGCGGGGCGGTGCCCCTATAGGTGACGATGGTCGTGTCAACGCCGGCCATCAAGTTGAACATCTTGATCGCGAAGTAGTTGATCGTCGGCGAGGGCGGAGTGCCGATGGAGAGCTTGCCGGGCTGTTGCTTGGCCACAGCAATGATGTCGGTCAGCGATTTCGCTGGAAACGACGGATTGGCGACGATCAAGACCGGCGTCGAGGCGATAATCCCAATGGGCGAGAAATCCTTGTTGACGTCATAGTCGGCGTTTGGGCTGAGACTCATGCCGGTGAGCACGACTCCGAGCGTGTAACCGTCCGGCGCCGCATGGGCGATGTCACGCGTGCCGATCATGCCGCCGGCGCCGCCGCGATTTTCGACGATCACCTGCTGGCCAAGTGCCGCCGATAATTGTTGCCCGACCAGACGGCCGATGAGATCGACGCCGCCGCCCGGCGGGAACGGCACGATCAGGGTGACCGAATGGCTGGGATAGTCCTGCGCCGCCGCCCGATCGACCGGCGCTGCAACGGCCGCTGCGAGCGTCGCCGCTGCGAATAAAGCCGCGATCGCGTCCAAGCGCATGTCCGATCCCCTGTTTTATGAGACTCTAACTATAGCTCCGGCACTCGGGCATGCGCTACATTGGCGCGGCAAATCAAGGAACGCCCCGATGCGGTTCGGTCTATTCGGCAGCGCCACGGCCCGCCACGGCGGGCCGGACGTCGATTCCGGCCAGGGCTACCGGCAGTTCGTCGACTACAACATCGAGGCCGAGGCGCTCGGCTATCACGCGACGTTTCTGGTCGAGCATCATTTCACCGGTTTCGGCCAGGTATCCGCCAGCCTCGCGCTGCTGACCTGGGTGGCGGCGAAGACGCGCACATTGCGGCTCGGCACCGCGGTGCTGGTGCTGCCCTGGCACAATCCGGTGCTGCTCGCCGAGCAGGCCGCGACCATCGATCTGCTGTCCGGCGGCCGGCTCGATTTCGGCGTCGGCAAAGGCTACCGCCACAACGAGTTCGCCGGCTTCTGCGTGCCGATGGCGGAGGCCGACGCGCGCTTTGCCGAGTCGCTCGAAGTGATCGTCAAGGCCTGGACCTCGAAGCAGCGCTTCTCGCATCAGGGAAAATTCTGGCGCTTTGCCGATGTCATCGTCGAGCCGCCGACCGCGCAAAAGCCGCATCCGCCGATCTGGATGGCGGCAGGCAATCCGGATTCCATCAGACAAGTCGCCGAGCGCGGCTACAATCTTTTGCTCGACCAGTTCGCCTCGTTCGAAGCGGTCGCCGAGCGCTTCGCCATCTTCAAGGCCGAAGTGGAAAAACGCGGCCGCGCCTTTGATCCGATGGAGGTCGGCGTGGCGCGCGCCTTTTTCGTCGCCAAGGACGAAGCCGACAAGCTGGCGGCGCTGGAGCGCCGGCTCGAAGCGCAGCGCCGCCTCGCCGCCGTCTCCAGCGCGCCGGGCGTGAAGAACACCGCCAGCATCATGGCCTATTCGGATACGCGCGAAGCGAGCGAGGAGAGCGCGCTGTACGGCACCCCGGACGAGATCGCCGTCAAGCTCAATCGGCTGCGCGAGCTTGGCGTCGAATACGTGCTGCTCAATTCCGGCGGCGGCTTTGCCAGCGATAGCTTGGCGCGTTTCGCGCGCGAGGTGATGCCGGCCTTCGCCGACAGTCGGAAAATGCGCGTGGTGGGATAAGGTTCATTCCGCTCATTCCCGCGCAAGCGGGAATCCA
>JASHWN010000026.1 GCA_030044035.1 Xanthobacteraceae bacterium | reverse complement strand
GCAGGCGCGTCGCCGCCGCCGGTTCATCGAACGCTTGCGGTCCGTCGCGCTCGACCAGCGTCAGCAAATCGGGCGGCCGCGGCAGGCTGCCGGCATGGGTGGTCAGAATACGATCGGTGCTGCGTTTCATGGTTTGCTCGTGTGTTGCCGCCTGAGCGAAACGACATGCGGAATAGGGCGGTCCTACTCGCCGCGCTGACTGCGGATCATTCGATCTGCATGTGGAATTCGCGAATGTACGGCGCCGCCTCGTCAGCGGTTTGGACCAGAACGCGGCCGAATTCCTCTGGCGTCGTCGACACTGGAATATTGCCGGCCTTCTCCAAAAAGTCGCGGTACTCGTCCGATTGCGTGATCGACACGATGTGGCGATTGAGCAGGTCGACGATCGGTTTCGGCGTGCCGGCGCCGGCGCAGACGCCAAGCCAGCCGAACGGCGTCAGCGGAAAGCCGCGCTCGGTCAGCGTCGGCACGTCGGGGAAGCTTTTCAGTCGCTGCGGGCTGGTCGAGGCCAAGACCTTCAGCTCACCGCTGCGGTAGAACGGACCGACCGCGATCGGCGGCGCGACCTGAAAATGGATGCGTCCGGCCAGCATCTCCTGGGTAATGACGTTGGCGCCCTTGAACGGCACCTTGGTCATCCGGATGCCGGCGGTCTTTTCCAGTTCGTGCGCCATCAGCTCCTGGCTCGATCCGGCGCCGACCGTGCCGTAGAGAATGTCGCCCGGATGCGCCTTGGCGTAGCTTATGAACTGATCGAACGTATCGACCGGAACCGATTTGGCGAGCGCCATCAGGTAGTAATACTTCGACACCAGCGCCACCGGCGCGATGTCGCTGAGCTTATAAGAGACGTTCTTGTAGAGCAGCGTATTGATCGCGTCGAAATAGGTGCAGAACTGCAGCGCGTAGCCGTCGCGCGGCTGCGCCAGCACGTCGTTGAGCGCGATCATGCCGCCGGCGCCCGGCTTGTTTTCGACGTAAACCTTTTGGCCGAGTTGCGCGCTCAAGCGATCAGCGATGAAGCGGGCCGGAATGTCGGTCGGGCCGCCGGCCAGGAAGCCGACGACGAGCCGAATCGGGCGGGTCGGGTAGGGCTCGGCGGCGCCGGCCGCGACTGAGTTTGCGAGCACGAGTGCGCCGATAAACGTGGCCAACCGCGGCCAAGCTCGCCATCCGGCGCAAGGCATTGTTGCAGTTGCCATCGTCAGCCTCAATCGAGCGTCACGTGAGCGGAAACGATGACGTTCTTCCAGCGCTGCGCCTCGTCCTTGAAATAGGCGGCGGTCTCTTGGGGCGTGCCGCCGGCAGGTTCCGCGGTGAGATCGGCAAAGCGCTTGATGATGGTCGGATCGTGCAGCGCCTCGTTCACCGCCGCATTGATCTTGTCGACGATGGCGGCCGGCGTTTTCGGCGGCGCGGCGAGCGCGAACCATGTGACCGAGGCAAAGCCGGGCAGGGTCTCGGCGATGGTCGGCGCGTCCGGCAGCGAGCTTACGCGGTCCGGCGAAGCCACCGCGATCAATTTCAGCTTGCCGGCTTTGACGAATTGCATCGACACGCCGAGGTTGTCGAACATGCAGTCGACATTGCCGGCGACGAGGTCGTTGAGCGCCGGCGCCGAGCCGCGATACGGCACGTTCTGCAGTTTTACGCGGGCCATCATCTGAAACAGCTCGGACGTCAGGTGCGAGGTCGTGCCGTTGCCCTGCGTGGCGTCGGTGACCTTGCCCGGATTGGCCTTGGCGTAGCTGATGAAGTCCTTGACGCTTGCGGCCTTGATCTTGCTCGGATTGACCACGAGCGCGTTCGGCACGCGTGCCAGGACGACGATCGGCACGAACTGCAGCGGATCGAAGTCGAGGTGCGGATAAAGGTTTTGGTTGACAACCAGCGGTCCGGGCGGCGCCGAGAGCAGCGTGTAACCGTCGGGGTCGGCCTTGGCGACGACTTCGGCGCCGATATTGCCGCCGGCGCCGGTGCGATTCTCGATAATGACCGACTGGCCCCATTTGCGTGACAGCCAGTCGGCGACGATACGCGGCATGACATCGGCGGTGCCGCCGGGAGGATACGGCACGATGATGCGAACGACGCGCGCCGGGTAGTCCTGGGCGCGCGCCCCAGGCGTCAGCGCGGCACTCACCGCCAACGCCAGTGCGGCAATTGTCCCGGCAAAGTAGCGAGCCGAACAGGGCATAGGGCCTCTCTTTTCTCACCAATTGCGGCGCGATGCGTGCTTCTGCGCCGCGGCGCTCGCCCGAAGTCGCGGATTGAGATGGTGGGCGACTGTAACCAAAGCCTCCCTGGGCCGCCAGTGCGCAGGGATGCACACGCGACGCGCGGCTTATCGCGCATTGCTCCGCAGCCATTTGGCAAAATGGAACCGGAACGGTATTGCGCTTTTCTATGTGATGGTGCGCTACGCCCGCTCGGATTGCGCAAAACGGATTGAGCAAAGAATAATATGCGTGCAGCTCATTTGCTGATTGCGGCCGCAATCGTGCTCGCCACGGCCGCCTGCAGCCAAGGACCCAAAGGCGATCCCGGCCCGCAAGGCCCGCCGGGCGCGAAAGGCGATCCAGGCCCGCCAGGGCCGCGCGGGCCGGCCGGACCGACCGGCCCGATGGGGCCGCGCGGGGAGCAGGGCCCACCCAGCCCGACTATTCGTGTCCTGCGCGCGAACTGCCTCAGCGGCGGCTGCACGCTGAGCTGTCGCGACGACGAGGTTCTGGTCAACGCCTATTGCGGGCCGGCCAGGAACCCCGCGACCTACCTCGGTGAGCGCTCAGTCTCCTGCGGCGTCGAGGCCAACCCGGCCAATGCGCCACTCGTTGCGGTTTGTGTCGCCACCCACCCCTGAAGAACGGCTATCGCCTTGAATAGGCGAAACTTTAGGTAACGCCTTCTTAAACGCCTTCTTAAGCGCCGACGGCTTAGAACGGCGTGAGGTTTGTCCAGCGAAAGCGGGCGCGCCAATGACGAGCGATCGACCTGCCGTCGAGCGACTGCGCGACTATTTGCAGTCGCTGTCGCCGCAGGTGCGAACGATGTTGACTGCGGAGCTCGAGCGCGCGGTGTTGCGCGGCGAGGACGACCCCACCTGCGACCTGGTGTTGCAGGAATTGCGGCGCACCATGCGGGCCGCGGCCCAGCCGACACCGCGCATTCTGTACGGTGCCCGACGTTTCTTCATCCCGCTCGAGCCGTTCCTGTTCGAGGGTCCCGCCGATCATAAGCGGCTCGGGCGATTGGCACGCGTCTCGCTTGATCCGATCTGGCAGTGGATCGGCCGCGATCTCATGGCGGCTGAAGCCAAAGCGCTGACGGAAGACATCGAACGCGCCTTCCTCGCCGCAGATCACGTCAAGGCGGACCGGTTGGTTCGCGCGCTGCACGACTGCGCCGTCCAGCGCATCAAAGAGGCGATCGACGCGTTGGAGACCAGCGAAAAGGCGCGCCGGCGCTTCATCGTTCAAGTCGGCACCCCGCGCGCCATCGATGACGTCACGACGTTGATGCGCGTCCTTGCCATCCGGGACCGGCTCACCGATTTAGCGCGGCGTCTGCCCGACCACATCCGCTCCTTCGAGCACGAGTACATCGATCAGGTGAAAGGGCATATCGATAGCGCCAGAAAAGCGCTGCCAAAGCAGATAGCGCAGCCTGCTGATCCGTGCCTGTTTGGGCTGATCATGGTATCCAACCGCCTGGCGGCGCCCTGGCAGCTGATCCGCATCGCGACGCGCGCCGCCGATAGCGACGATGTGGCCCGCATCGCCAGCACGCCGTACGCGGTGGCCGTCGACATTGTCCTCAACGACCTTGAGTACCAGGCAGGAGAGTTGCGTTCCGAGCTGAAAGTCGGTCGGCCGGTTGCTTCACTGCTCAAGGCGATGCACGACGCGGCACGTGGGTTGCGCACCGAAATGAAGCTAACGGCCGATTCGCCTTGGGGCAGACAGCTCGGCGCGATCCGCGGCGCCATATCGAATTTGTTGAGCGTAGAGCTGGAGACGACCACCGGCCGGGTGCGGCGCCTGCTGCGGCCGCGTCCGGCCAATGAAATCGTGCCGGGGTCGCTGCTCGACGCCATCGACGTGCAAGACGCCGAGGCGCGGGTCGAACTGGTCGGCGCCTGCCGCCACTACGCCGGCGAACTTGCGGTCAGTGAGGTCACGTTGCGGATCTGCTCGGAACTCACGCAGTATCTCGAGACCGGCACCAAAATCCTGCTCGACGCCTTGCGTCATGCCCAAAACGCGGAGCGTCCATTCCGGCATTCGCAGCTCGACGCCGCGGTTCGATTTTGCCGCACCATATTCGGGCCGGACTATGCGAGCGTGCTGGCCAAAGCCGCCGACGCGGCGATACAGGGTCACCCGGCCGAGCGCAGATCGCTGCGGGCGTGACGATCCGGTCTTGCAAGCTTGGCCAGGACCAGGAACGGGCACCTGAGGTGCGCAATTGCCGCGCTCGCGTTCCCATTGCGGCCGCATTCGCGCCGTGATGTAACGACGCGTCGCGAAAGCGAGCCGCCAATGGTGCATTGCGGTTGTGACAATTGCCCAGCGGCCCGCATGCGGCGGCGAAGAGTTAATGAAACGGCGACATGGCGCTCTGGATCGTTTTTGCATTGATGACCGCGGCGGCGATTTGTGCCGTCGTCTGGCCGCTGGCGCGTAAACCGCGCATCGCGGCCGCCGGTCACGAGGTCGTCGTCTACAAGGATCAATTGCAAGAAATAGAGCGCGACCGCGCCGCCGGTCTGATCGGCGACGCCGAGGCGGAGGCGGCACGCCTTGAAGTGTCGCGTCGGCTCTTGGCCGCGGCCGATATGCAATCGGCGCAAGCATCGGAAGCGGCGGCCTTGCCGCCGCAGGTGCGCTGGCACCGCCGCGCTGCAGCACTGGCCGTTCTCTTCGTTCTCTCCTGCTTGCCGGTCGGCCTTTATCTGGCGCTTGGTTCGCCGAATATTCCGGGGCAGCCGGCTTATGCGCGCCCAAATCTGCCGCCGGGCCATGAGTCGATCGCGGCTCTGATCGGCCAGGTCGAGGAACGGCTGGCGCAAAATCCCAACGACGGCGCCGGCTGGGAAGTGATCGCCCCGGTCTATATGCGGCTAGGCCGCTTCGATGACGCGGTCATGGCGCGGCGCAAGGCGCTGGCGCTCAATGGCGAAACCGCCGCGCGCGACGCCGATCTCGGCGAGGCTTTGGTCGCCGCGGCGAACGGGGTGGTGACCGACGAAGCCAAACGCAGCTTTCAAAACGCGGTGGCGCGCGATTTGCAAAATGCCAAGGCCCGCTACTTTCTCGGCTTGGCCGACGAACAGGACGGCAATCGCGACGCGGCGGCAGCCAAGTGGCGCGCGATGCTGAAGGACGCTCCAGCCGATGCACCGTGGCTCGGCTTGGTGCGCGCCTCGCTGGCGCGCGTCACCGGCGAGCCCGCTGCCGGCGCCGGTCCGACGGCAGACCAGATGGCGGCGGTGCAGAACATGCCCGAGGCGCAGCGCATCGCGATGATCCGCGGCATGGTCGAAAAATTGGCCGATCGCCTGCATGCGGACGGTAGCGACGTCGAAGGGTGGCTGCGGCTGGTGCAGGCCTATGCGGTGCTCGGCGACAGCGACAAGGCGAAAGCCGCCGCTGCCGACGCCAAGCGAGCCCTGGCAAGCCACCCGGATGAGATCAAGCGCATCGACGATCTCGTCAAAGGTCTCGGTCTCGAAGGATGATGAACATGCCGCGGAGATCGCGACAATGACGCGCAAGCAGCGACGCCTGATCCTGATCGCCAGCTCGCTCGGCGTGCTGGCGGTCGCCGTTGCGCTGATGCTGAGCGCGTTTCGCGACTCGATCGTGTTCTTCAATTCGCCGAGCGACGTGTTGGAGCGGCATGTCGGACCGGGGACGCGCATCCGGCTCGGTGGCCTGGTAAAGAATGGAAGCCTGGTGCGCAGCGACGGGTTGCGCGTCCGCTTCGAGGTCACTGACGGCAAGACCGAAATTCCGGTAGCCTACAAGGGCGTCTTGCCCGATCTGTTCAAGGAAGGGCAGGGCGTCGTTGCCGAGGGGGCTCTCGACAGGCAGGGCGTATTCGATGCCGACACGATCCTCGCCAAACACGACGAGACCTATATGCCCAAGGAGGTCGCCGACGCCTTGAAGAAGTCGGGGCACTGGAAGGACGATTACGCGCCCAGCGCGGCGCTGCCGGTGAGCGGAGCGAGCAAGTGATACCCGAACTCGGCCATTACGCCCTGATTCTCGCGCTCGGCATCGCGCTCATTCAAAGCAGCATGCCGATCATCGGCGCGCGCACCAGAGATCCGCTGCTCATGAGCATGGCGACGCCGGCGGCGCTCGCGCATTTCGTCTTCGTGGCGATCGCGTTCGCCGCGCTCGCCGAATGCTACGTCGCCTCGGATTTCTCGGTGCTCAATGTGTTCGAGAATTCTAACTCGCAAATGCCGCTGATCTATCGGCTCACCAGCGTCTGGGGCAATCACGAAGGCTCGATGATGCTGTGGGTGTCGATCCTCGCGGTGTTCGGCGCCGCGGTCGCGCTGTTCGGCAGCAATCTGCCGGCAACGCTCAAGGCCAACGCGCTCGGCGTCCAGGCCTGGATCGCCGCCGCCTTCGAACTTTTCATCCTCACCACGTCGAATCCATTTTTGCGCATCGCCGATGCGCCGTTCGAAGGCCGCGACCTCAATCCGATCCTGCAGGATCCGGGCCTCGCCTTCCATCCGCCGCTGCTCTATCTCGGCTATGTCGGTTTTTCGATCACCTTCTCGTTCGCCATCGCGGCGCTGCTGGAGGGCCGTATCGATGCGGCATGGGCGCGCTGGGTGCGGCCCTGGGTGCTCGGCGCCTGGATGTGCCTCACGCTCGGCATCGCCGGCGGCTCGTACTGGGCCTATTACGAACTCGGTTGGGGCGGTTTCTGGTTCTGGGATCCGGTCGAGAACGCCTCGTTGATGCCGTGGCTTGCCGGCACCGCGCTGCTGCATTCCGCTCTGGTGATGGAAAAGCGCGAGGCGCTTAAAGTCTGGACCATCCTGCTCGCTATCCTGGCGTTCTCGCTGTCGCTGATCGGCACGTTCTTGGTCCGCTCCGGCGTGCTGACTTCGGTTCACGCTTTTGCGGTCGACCCGCGGCGCGGCATTTTCATCTTGGCTATCTTGATCATCTTCATCGGCGGTGCACTTGCTCTTTACGCTTGGCGAGCACCGCTTCTCAAACAGGGCGGACTGTTCGCTCCGATCTCACGCGAAGGCGCGCTGGTCTTCAATAATCTGTTTCTGGTCTGCGCCTGTGCTACCGTGGTCGTCGGCACGCTTTACCCACTGGCTTTGGAAGCGCTCACCGGCGACAAAATCTCGGTCGGACCGCCGTTCTTCAACGCGACCTTCGGACCGCTGTTCATTCCGCTGATGATCGCCATGCCGTTCGGCCCGCTGATGGGCTGGAAACGCGGCGATCTCTTGGGCGCAGCGCAGCGTTTGCTCGTTGCCGCGTTGCTTGCAGCGGTAGCGGTCGCCGCTTTGTTTGCGCTGAGCCGTCGCGGCCCGGTGCTGGCTCCATTCGGTATCGGCGTTGCGGTGTTCGTCATGGCGGGCGCGGTGACTGATATCGTCGAGCGCACCATGGTGCTGCGGCTACCGCTTCACGCCACGCTGCGTCGCGCCTGGGGCTTGCCGCGCTCGGCCTGGGGCACCGCCTTTGCTCACTTCGGCATCGGCGCCACGCTGTTCGGCATCGTCGCCGTGACCGCCTGGGGCAGCGAGCGGCTCGCCGAGGTCAAGCCACCGCAAAGCTTGGAGATCGCGGGTTATCAGGTCACGTTTGACGGCGTCTTCAACCGGACCGGCCCCAATTACCGAGACGTCGTCGGTCATTTCACGGTGCGCCGCGCCGGCCAAATCATCGGCGTCATGGAGCCGAGCCGCCGTACCTTCCCGGCGCGCGCCATGGCGACGACGGAAGCGGCCCTGATGTCGCGCGGCGTCAGCCAGCTTTATCTCTCGCTCGGCGATCCGAACCCGGACGGCACCGTCCCGGTGCGGCTCTATTTCAAGCCGCAGGTGCTGATGATCTGGCTCGGCGCCATCCTGATGTTCATCGGCGGTGGCCTGTCGCTATCCGATCGCCGGCTGCGCGTAGGCGCGCCACGGCCGGCGAAAGCCAAGGCCGCGCTTGCGGCAGCGGAGTGAGCGCCG
>JASHWN010000239.1 GCA_030044035.1 Xanthobacteraceae bacterium | reverse complement strand
GCGAAGTGATGCTTGATGAGCGTCATCTCGGTGACGAGGTCGGCGGCAGCGGTCAGTTCCGGCTTAGCGTTGCGGCCGGTCACCACGACGTGCAAATCCGGCCGCCGCCCTGTGAGCGCCGCAAGCACGGTCGCCAGATCGAGATAATCGTAGCGCAGCGCGATGTTCAACTCATCGAGAATGACGAGCGCCAAACTCGGGTCGCCCATCAGTTCGCGCGCCTTGGTGAAGGCGCGTTCGGCCGCGGCCACGTCGCGGGCGCGATCCTGGGTTTCCCAGGTAAAGCCTTCGCCCATGGTGTGCCAGACGAGCTGATCGCCGAAGCGGGCCAGCGCATCGCGCTCGGCCGAATGCCAGGCGCCCTTGATGAACTGCACCACGCCGACGCGCTGGCCGCGGCCGAGCATGCGCAGCGCCAGCCCGAACGCCGCCGTCGATTTGCCCTTGCCGGGGCCAGTGTGCACGATGAGCAAGCCCTTCTCGATGGTCTTTTGCGCCACCTCGGCGTCCTGCACGGCCTTGCGCTTGATCATCTTGGCGCGGTGCCGCTCGGCCTCGCCGGTTTCGGTCTTTCTCGTCGTGTCGCTCATGGCGCGTCCTTCGCGGCCTCTTTCAGAACCAGCGGCAAGCCCGCCACCATCAGAATGACGCGGTCGGCGCACGCCGCCATGCGCTGGTTGAGCAGGCCCTGCCGATCGCGAAAGCGGCGGCCGAGCGGATGATCCGGCACGACGCCGAAGCCGACTTCGTTGGCGACCAGCACCACCGGCGCGGCCGCCGCTTGCAGCGCCTGCTCGAGCCGGTCGATCTCGGCGTCGACGTCGGCTTCCGCCAGCATCAGGTTCGACAGCCACAGCGTCAAGCAGTCGACCAGCGCCGGCGCATCGCCGCAGGAAGCGAGCGCGCGCCCAATATCGCGCGGCGCTTCGACGGTATGCCACGACGCGGCGCGGCGCGCGCGATGCGCCTCGATGCGCGCCGCCATCTCGGCATCGTCCGCCGCCGCGGTCGCGATGTAGAACCACGGCGGCGGCAGCGCGGTGATCAGGCTCTCGGCATAGCGGCTCTTGCCGGAGCGGGCGCCGCCGAGCACGAACGTGAGTTTCGCTTGCCCGCCCATCGCTGTGACTTCCTCGGCGCCAGATTGACAGCCCGGCGGCGCGAAATCTATCGTCAGGACATCGACGGTCCCTCGCGAGGGGGTGAAAAAGGGAATGCGGTGCGGAACGACCGTTCCCAATCCGCAGCTGTCCCCGCAACTGTAAGCGGCTAGCCCGTACCACGAAAGCCACTGGATTGTTCGATCCGGGAAGGCGGCCACGGGCGCTGAACCGCGAGCCAGGAGACCTGCCGTCGGCGGTGTCGACGCGACTAACATCGGCCGGGGTGTGCCGATGGATGATCGGAAGGCGACAAAACCTTCGGTCCTCGCTCGCGGCGACGGCAGACGGCAAGCGGCCGTACCCGCGAGGACCTTCGATGCGCACTTTCCTGAAATCCGCGATCAATGACGCGCCGGCGGACCAGCGCGCGCAGATCGCCGCGATCTACGTCCTTCTGTTGACCATCAACGCGCTGGCTTGGGCCTGGGCGCTGATCGCGCTATCGGACCGGCCGACGCTGCTCGGCACCGCCTTTCTGGCCTACGTGCTCGGGCTGCGCCACGCCGTCGATGCCGACCACATCGCCGCGATCGACAACGTCGTGCGCAAGCTCATGCAGGACGGCAAGCGGCCGTTCGGCGTCGGCCTGTTCTTCTCGCTCGGCCATTCGCTGGCGATCACGCTCGCCGTCGCCGGCATCGCGGGCGCCGCCTTTGCGCTGCAAGGCCGCTTCGCCGCTTTCAAATCCGTCGGCAGCGTGATCAGCACCGGCACCTCGGCATTTTTTCTGCTTGCCATCGCGGCGATCAATCTGATCATTCTGCGCGGCGTCTGGAAAACCTTCGTGCAGGCGCGCCGCGGCGAGCCGGTTGCCGAGCATGAGCTCAACGCTTTGCTCGCCGGCCGCGGCCTCGTCGCCCGCATCTTCCGGCCGCTGTTTCGCATCGTCTCGCGCAGCTGGCAGATGCTGCCGATCGGCTTTCTGTTCGGGCTTGGTTTCGACACCGCGACCGAGATCAGCCTGTTCACCGTCGCCGCGAGCCAGGCCTCCGGCGGCATGTCGTTTGCCACGGTGCTGATTTTCCCGGCTTTGTTCACCGCCGGCATGATGCTCGTCGACACCACCGACAGCGTGCTGATGGTCGGCGCCTATGGCTGGGCCTTCCTCAATCCGATCCGCAAGATTTGGTACAACCTCACCATCACGGCGGTTTCGGTCGTCGTGGCGCTGGTCATCGGCGGCGTCGAGGCGCTCGGACTTGTCGCCGACAAGCTCAACCTGCAAGGCGCGTTCTGGAATGCGGTCGGCGAGCTGAACGCCGGGCTTGCGAGCTTGGGCTACCTCGTCATCGGCATTTTCATCGCCAGCTGGGCGGTTTCGTATCTGATTTACCGCTGGCAGGGATTTGACCGGCTCGTGGCCGAACGGCGGATCGTGCCATGACAAGCGCTTCCGCAACGCCGGCGCCGCTCGTCTACGTTTGCATCACCTGCCGGGCGGCCGGCGAGCCGGACCAACAGCCGCGTCCGGGCGAGCTCCTTGCGGCGGCGACCGAGCGCGCCGCGGCCGGCACCGAAGTCGAGGTGCGGCGGCTGCGCTGCCTCGCCAATTGCACGCGCGGCCCGAGCGCCGCCATGCGCGCCAACGGCTCGTGGACCTACGTGTTCGGCGGCCTCGACCCGACCTGCGGCGAAGCGCTGGTCGCCGGCGCGCGGCTTCTGGCCGGCGCTGCCGACGGCATTTTGCCATGGCGTGGCCGGCCCGAACCGCTCAAGGGCCGCTTGATCGCCCGCGTTCCTCCGCTCGACTTCACGGAGACCGACTTATGACCGAGATCACCGGCTCGCTCGCGCGCGTACCCTGCACCATCGTCACCGGCTTTTTGGGCGCCGGCAAAACCACGCTGATACGACACGTGCTCGGCAACGCACAGGGCCGGCGGCTCGCGGTGATCGTCAACGAGTTCGGCGACGTCGGCATCGACGGCGAAATTCTCAAAGGCTGCGGCAATACCGCGTGTCCGGAGGAAAACATCGTCGAGCTCGCCAACGGCTGCCTATGCTGCACCGTCGCCGATGAGTTCGTGCCGGCGCTCGACGCCATCCTGTCGCGCGAGGCCGTCGAGCACATCGTCATCGAAACGTCCGGCCTCGCGCTGCCGAAACCGCTGGTGCAGGCCTTTGCCTGGCCGGCGATCAAGAGCCGCGTCACCGTCGACGGCGTCGTCGTGGTGGTCGACGGCGCCGCGCTCGCCGACGGCCGCGTCGCCAACGATGTCGCCGCGCTGGCGCAGCAGCGCAACGCCGACCCGGCGCTCGTCCACGACGATCCGATCGAGGAAGTCTTTGCCGACCAGATCGCCTGCGCCGACCTCGTCGTGCTCAACAAGCGCGACCTGCTCGATGAAACCGGTCTCGCCAAGGCCCAGGCGGCGATCGCCGGTGCGCTGCCTCGGCGGGTCAAGACCATCGCGGTCGCCGACGGCAAGGTCGATGCGGCGTTGTTGCTCGGGCTCGGCATCGGCACCGAGGCCGATATCGAAAATCGCCGCACGCTGCACGACGCCGAACTCGAGCACGACCATGACGATTTCGATTCCTTCGTCGTACGGCTCGGCGAAGTGACCGAACCGTCAGCGCTCGCTTCGCGCGTCGCCGCGGCGGCGGAAAAATTCGACGTGCTGCGCGTCAAAGGTTTTGCCGCGGTCGCCGGCAAGCCGCTGCGCCTTCTGGTGCAGGCGGTCGGCGGCCGCGTCACGCATCACTACGACCGGCCATGGCGCGCCGCCGAGGCGCGACAAGGCCAGCTTGTCGTGATCGGCCTGAAGGGTCTCGATCGCGCCGCCGTGGCGCGCGCGCTCGCCGGATAGTGCTCGGAGCAGGCGATGCATCTGCTCACCACCAGCTCGACCAGTCTCGACGACATCGTCGAAGCGGTCGATCTCGGTCAGCCGCCCGGCGACATCGCCGTGCTGTCGTTCGCCGACAGCGATCTCGCCGGCCTTGCGGCCGCTTGGCAGATCGAACGCGACGCGCTGCCGAGCGTGCGGCTCGCGCATTTGCGCGAGTTGCGCCATCCGATGTCGGTCGACGTTTGGATCGACCGCGTCGGCGCGCACTCGAGGGTCATTGTCGTCCGCCTGCTCGGCGGACTCGACTGGTGGCGCTACGGCGTCGAGCGGCTCGCCGCGCTGGCACGCGAACAACACATCGCGCTCGCGGTGCTGCCCGGCGAGGATCGCGACGATGCGCGGCTCGCCGCGGCCTCGACCTTGCCGCGCCACGAACTCGCTCTGCTGCTGCGCTATTTCCGCGAAGGCGGCCGCGAAAATCTGCGCGCGCTGTTGCGCCGGCTGGCGCGCCATGCCGGCGCCGATGTCGAAGCGCCGCCGCCGCGGCCGGTGCCGCGCTGCGCCGGCTATCTGCCGGGCGAAGGCGCGGTAGAGCTGGAGCGGCTGGCTACGCTTGCGCAACCCGTCGTTCCGATTCTCTTCTACCGCGCCATGCTGCTGGCGGCCGATACCGCACCGATCGATGCGCTGTGCGCGGCGCTCGCCGCCCGCGGCCTTGCGCCGGCGCCGCTCGTGGTGCCGAGCTTGAAGGATGAAGCGGCCGCGCGGTTCCTGCGCGAGGCCTTCGCAAAACTTCGCCCCGCACTCATCATCACCACGACTGCGTTTGCCGCCGGCAACGGTGGCGAGCCGACGGTGCTCGACGAAGCCGACGTGCCGGTGCTGCAGATCATCAGCGCCGCGACCAAGCGCGCGGCGTGGCGCGAGGGCCCGCGCGGGCTCGGCGCCGCGGATCTGGCGATGCACGTGGTGCTGCCCGAGCTCGACGGCCGCATTCTCTTGGGCGCCATCGCGTTTAAGGAGCCGCTGCCGAAGAACGACGCGCTCGCTTTCACCGCGCTCGCGAGCCGGCCCGAGCCGGATCGCGTCGCCATGGCGGCGGACCGCATCGCCGCGCTTGTACATCTGCGCACAGTACCGCGCGAAAAACGCCGCGCCGCCATTCTCATGCCGGATTATCCCGGCGCGCCGGGCCGCACCGGCTATGCGGTCGGGCTCGACGTGCCGGCAAGCGTTGTGGCGCTGCTTGGCGATCTGAAAGACGCCGGCTACACGATCGAGAACGCGCCGGCAGAACCGCGCGATTTGCTCGATGGGCTCGCCGCCGGCGCCGACGAAGCGACGCTTTCGCTCCCGCGCTATCGCGATCTGCTCGCGCGCGTGCCGGCTGCGGCAGCCGCGCGCGTGCACGAGGCTTGGGGCGATCCGGCCGACGATCCGGATCTGCGCGACGGCGCGTTTTGCTTTCGCGCCCGGCGCTACGGCAACATCTTCGTCGCGCTGCCGCCCGATCGCGGCCGCGCCGCCGCGCGCCGCGTCGATTACCACGATCCGGCGCTGCCGCCGCGCCATGCGCTCGTCGCTTTCGGGCTATGGCTGCAGCACGTCGCGCAAATCGATGCGCTGATCCACATGGGCGCGCACGGCACGCTGGAATGGCTGCCCGGCAAGACCGTGGCGCTGTCGGCCGAATGTTTTCCGGAAATCGTCACCGGCGCGCTGCCGGTGATCTATCCGTTCATCGTCAGCAATCCGGGCGAGGCGGCGCAAGCCAAGCGCCGCATCGCCGGCGTGACGATCGGCCATCTGCCGCCGCCGCTCGTCGCCGGCGGCTCATTGTCGGGCGACGCGCGCGAGCTGGAACGCTTGATCGACGAATATGCCCAAGCCGACGGGCTAGACCGCCGCCGCCGCGAAAAGCTGGCAAAGCTCATCATCGAAACCGCGCAGCGCACCGGCTTGGCGCGCGAGGCCGGGCTCGCACCCGCTCCCTATCCTCCCCCTGCGTGCGAGGGTAGGGAGGGGGACGACGATGCCTTGCGCCGCATCGACGCCTGGCTGTGCGATCTGAAAGACCTCGCCGTCAAGGACGGCCTGCACGTTTACGGCTGCGCGCCAGCAGCCGTCGACGATCCGCTATGGCGAGCGAGCGCCGCGGCTGAGCGCGACGCGCTGATCGCCGCGCTCGACGGCCGCCGCGTCGCGCCCGGACCGGCCGGCGCGCCGGCGCGCGGGCGGCGCGACGTGCTGCCGACCGGCCGCAATCTGTTCACCGCCGATCCGCGCAACCTTCCGACGCCGACCGCGATGGATTTCGGCCGGCTCGCCGCCGATGAAATTGTGCGCACGCATCTGCAAAGCCACGGCGAGCCGCCGCGCGCGGTGATCGTCGATCTGTGGGGCAGTGCCACCTTGCGCACCGGCGGCGAGACCATCGCGCAGGGCTTTGCGCTGATGGGCTGCCGGCCGATCTGGGAGCCGTCGACCGGCCGCATCACCGGCGTCGAAGTGTTGCCGACCGCTTCGATCGGCCGGCCGCGCGTCGATGTGACCTGGCGCATTTCCGGACTATTTCGCGATTTGTTTGCGGCGCAGATCGCGCTGATCGACGCCGCCGTGCAGGCCGTCGCCGCCCGCGACGAGACCGCCGACGATAATCCGCTCGCCGCCGCGCGCCGTGTCGCTGCCGCCGCCGGCGCGCCGCGGCTCGACCGCATTTTCGGCAATGCGCCCGGCAGCTACGGCGCCGGCGTCGAGGACGGCTTGGCGCGCGCCGAGGATCGCGACGCGATCGGCGCGGCATATTTGGCCGCGGTGTCGCACAGCTACGGCGGCGCTGCCGGCGACGGCGACGCCGCGCCCGGCGCGTTCGCGCAGCGCATCGCCGGCGCCGACGTTCTGCTGCATGCCGGCGACGATCCGGGCCGCGACCTGCTCGAAGGCGCCGAGGATGCGGCGTTCGTCGGCGGCTTCGCCGCCGCCGCAAAGCTACTCGGCCGCGCCGTCGATCTGATCATGCTCGACGTCACCGATCCGCAGCGGCCGCGCGCCCGGCCGCTCGCCGCGGCGCTCGGGCGCATCGTACGCGGTCGCGCCGTCAATCCGCGTTTCATCGCCGGGCAGATGCGCCACGGCCCGCGCGGCGCCGCCGAGCTCGCCGAAACCGTCGACTGCTTGGCCGCGTTCGCGAGCACCACGGAGGCGGTATCGAGCGAATTGTTTGATCTTTTGTACGACGCCTATGTCGCCGATCCGAATGTGCGCGACTTTCTGCAGCGTGAAAATCGCGAGGCGGCGCGCGCCATTGCAGAACGGCTCGATGCAATGCGCCGCCGCGGCTTTTGGCATCCACGCCGCAACGACATCGGTGCGGGGCTCGCGGCACTAGGCGCGGAGGCGGCGTCATGAACGCGCCGCTGCACCGCGGCGTTTGCCCCGGATTATCGGCGCCGCTGCCAACCGGCGACGGCTTGTTGGTGCGCATGCGGCCGCTCGGCGCCATGCCGCTGGCCGCGTTCAGCAGGCTGTGTGCCCTGACCGCGGAGCACGGCAACGGTATCGTCGAAATCACTGCGCGCGGCAGCATTCAGGTGCGCGGCTTGAGCGCGGCGTCCGCGCCGCGCTTTGCCGCCGACGTCGCCGCGCTCGGCATCGCGGCGCAAGACGGCGTTCCGATTCTCGTAAATCCGCTCGCCGGATTGGCGCCGGATGACATCATCGATGCGGCAACGCTTGCCGCGGAGCTGCGCCGCGCATTGGCGCTTCGGTCGTTCACTGCCAAGTTGAGCCCAAAGATTTCCGTGGCGATCGACGGCGGCGGAGGACCCAACCTCGATGCCGTCGCCGCGGACGTCCGGTTGCACGCAGCACAAAGGCTTGCCGACCAAGTGCTGCAGATCAGCGTCGGCGGCGATGCGGCGAGCGCCACGCCGCTTGGCTGTGTCGCCGTCGGCGATGGCGTCGAGGCGGCCGTGCGTCTCCTCGACGTATTGGCAAAAGGCGGGCGCAACGCGCGGGCGCGCGACATTGTCGCATCCGAAGGAGTCGCCCGGTTCCATTTCGCCGTTGCCGATCTTGTGCTTGGCGGCACCACACCAAATTTCCCATGCCGTCCGACCGAGGTCCTTGCCGCGCATCGCTTGCGTGACGGTTCGTACGCGTGTGGCATTGCCCTCGCCTTCGGCCACGCCGATGCTTCAATGCTGCAACGTTTGATCCAGTCCACTGAACAGACGGGGGCACGCGGCGTGATCGCAGCGCCTAGCCGATGTCTCATTGCCGTCGGTATGTCGTCCGACGCGGTATCTGATTTCATCGCCGCAGCGCAGCGCCTTAGCTTCATCATCCGGCCCGACGATCCGCGCCGCCGCATCATTGCCTGCGCTGGAGCGCCGTTCTGCGCGTCAGGACATATTGCGACCCGCGCCATCGCGCCGCGCCTTGCCGAGACTGCGGCGCAGCTCGACGCCGGCTTTGCCACGATCCATCTGTCCGGCTGCGCCAAGGGCTGCGCTCATCCTGAAAAAGCGGCGCTCACGGTTGTCGGCTCGCCCGAAGGATGTGCGCTCGTGGCCGACGGCTCGGCGCGGGATGCGCCGTTCGCCGTGGTCGCGACCGACGAACTGCCGGCCGCGATCGCCAATTACGCGCGCGAACCGAACAAACGCGAGGCGCACCATGGCTGATCGCGCTGCTTATCTGCGTGACGGCGCGGCGATCTACCAGCGCTCGTTCGCCATCATCCGCGCCGAGGCCGATCTGTCGCGGTTTTCGCCCGAGGAGGCCGAGATTGCGGTGCGCATGATCCACGCCTGCGGTCAGGTCGAGCTGGCGCAGCACATCGTGTTCGGCGGCGATCTCGTCGCCGCGGCCCGTGGCGCGCTCGCTGCCGGCGCGCCGATTTTCTGCGACTCAGAGATGGTGGCGCACGGCGTCACCCGGGCGCGCCTGCCGGCGCGCAACGCGGTGATCTGCACGTTGAACGATCCGCGCGTGCCGGCGCTCGCAGAAGAACGCGGCACCACGCGCTCGGCGGCCGCGCTCGATCTTTGGCTCGACCGGCTAGCCGGCGCGGTAGTTGCGATCGGCAATGCGCCGACGGCTTTGTTCCGTTTGCTGGAGCTGATCGATTCCGGCGCGGAAAGAAAACCGGCGGCGATCGTCGGCATTCCGGTCGGTTTCGTCGGCGCTGCCGAA
>JASHWN010000238.1 GCA_030044035.1 Xanthobacteraceae bacterium | reverse complement strand
AGACGCAGGAAGGGCTTGAACACCTCCTCGCGCAGCTTGGCCGGAATGCCCGGCCCATCGTCGTCGACCGTCACCGTGAGCCAGCGGTGATCGCGATGGCCGATGATCGATACGTTGCGGGCAAAGCGCGCCGCGTTGGAGACGAGATTGCCGATGCAGCGTTTGAAGGCCGCCGGCCGCACCGTGACCTCCGGCGGACCGTAAAAGGCGACGCTGACATGGTGTCCGTTGCGCTCCATGTCGGTCCTGAGCTCTTCGAGCAGCGCCGCCATGTCGGTCGGCGCCGATTGTTCGCCGGTATCGCCGCGCGCGAACGACAGATACGCCTCGAGCATGCGCGCCATCTCGTCGACGTCCCGCTTGATGGCGTCGATCTCGGCACCGTCGCCGAGCAAGGCCAGTTCCAGCTTGAAGCGGGTGAGCACCGTGCGCAGGTCGTGCGACACGCCGGCGAGCATGGTGGTGCGCTGCTCCATGGCGCGTTCGATGCGCGCTTTCATTTCGAGAAACGCCGCTGCGGCGCGCCTTACCTCGCGCGCGCCGCGCGGACGGAAGTTCGGCGCTTCGCGGCCCTTGCCGAACGCCTCGGCGGCATCGGCAAGCCGCACGATCGGCCGGATCTGGTTGCGCAGGAACAGGATCGCGACGGTGAGCACGATCAATGACGTCGCCACCATCCAGGCCAAAAAGATCCAGGAGTTCGGGTCATAGACATCGGCACGGCGGGCAAACACGCGCATCACCGTATCGTCGAGCTTGATCCGGATCTCGACGATGGACGAGCGGCCGACCGTATCGATCCAGAACGGCAGGCCGATCTGTTTGCGGATCTGGTCCGACAGCGCCACGTCGAGATCGGAGAAGAACGGCTTGGGCCCCGGCGGCGGCAGCTGCGTCTCGGGCAGAAAGTCCACAACGAGGCCGAGCCGGTCCTGCGCAATGCGGCGCAATTGCGAACGGTCGGCGCCTTGCGGATAGGTCTTATAGACGTCGATGAGCGTCGCGATCTCCTGGGTGACCGCGGAGGCCAGATATCTGGTGACCAAATCCCAGTGCCGCTCCATGAACATGAAGGCGACAACCGACTGCGCGATGACCATCGGCAGGATGATGATGAGGAGCGAACGGGCGTAAAGCCCGGTGGGCGTCAGCGCTTTGAGCCGGCGGGTGAAGCGCAGCCAGCGCTCGCTGATCGGGCTCGCGACGATGGCGAGGGTGCGGTGCACGGCCGCCAGCGCCGCCGCGACCTGACCGGCGGCGCTGCGCAAATGCCCGAGGCCCTGGTCGAAACTGCTCATCGCTGGCTCACATGACCGGCACCAGTCGGTAGCCGACGCCGCGCACCGTCTGCACGATCAGCGGATTGGCCGGATCGTTCTCGATCTTGCGGCGCAGCCTGTTGACCTGAACGTCGACGGTGCGCTCGCTCACCGCCTCGCCATTGCCGGCGAGCGCCTGCCGCGGCACGGTCTCGCCGAGATTGGCGGCCAGAACCCGCAGCATTTCACACTCGCGTTCGGTCAGCCGCACCGCCTCGTCGCCGCGGCGCAGCTCACCGGTGGCAAAGTGGAAGACGAATGGACCGAACCGCACCGATTCCTGAGGCTCGGTGCGCGGCGGCCGGGCGCGCTTGAGAATGTTGGCGACGCGCAGCGACAGCTCGCGCGGCTCGAACGGCTTGGCGACATAATCGTCGGCGCCGATTTCGAGCCCCATGATCCGGCTCTCCTTCTCATCGCGCGCCGTCAGCATCAGGATCGGCACCTCGGAGGTGGCGCGGATGGCACGCGCGAGATCGAAGCCGTTCTCCCCCGGCATCATGATGTCGAGGATGAGCAGATCAAAGCTTAGGCCGTCGAGCTTGGCGCGCGCTTCGGCCGCGCTCTCGGCGGTGGAAACGCGATAGCCTTCACGAGCGAGAAACCGCGACAGCAGGACGCGGATGGTGCGGTCGTCATCGACGACGAGCAGGTGCGGCGCGTCGTCGGCGGGCTTGGCCGGCGCCGCACCGGTCATCGGGCGCCGTCGCGGCGGCGCAGGCGGGCGCGGTCGGCGCCCGCAATCATGCGCAGGACGCGGTCGCGGTCTTCGGCATTGATCATACCGGCGAGAAAACGGCGGACCGCCTCGCCGCCGCTAGGCCCCAGCTCGCCGAGCACGCGCGAAATCCGCGTCGTCTGCAAGTCGGCAAGCTGCATCGCCAAAGCCTCGCCGGCCGGCGTGACATAAAGCAGCCGCTGCCGGCGATCGTGATCGCCCTCGCGCTGGACGACGTAACCGTCGTCGATCAATTGCTTGAGCACGCGGCCGAGCGATTGCTTGGTGATCTTCAGCACGTCCAAGAGGTCGGCAACCTTGATGCCGGGATTGCGGTTGACGAAATGCAGCACCCGATGATGGGCCCGGCCGAAGCCGAGCTTGGCCAGCACCTCGTCGGGATCGCCGACGAAATCGCGGTAAGCGAAAAACAGAAGCTCGATCAGGTCCCAAGACGGCTCCGCTGCCGGGGCAGTCTGCTCCCCTCGCGTCGCCGGGACATGGTGGCCTGGTCTTGTGGTGAGGCTTACGTCCGCCATTATGTCAGCAGTATTGACATATTTCGGGTTGGTTGTTAACACAAAGACGCGTTATCACGATGGCGTCTCGTCCTTGCAACCCGCGCCCAGCGTTCGCCAACGGGTCGGCCGAGACCATACCGGGAGTTCAGCCCCGACGCAAAAAGCGCGTCGCCCTTGCTCCGCGCCGGAGCGAAGGGACTGATGTGGCGGCGTCCGCAAGGGAGGCAATGACAATGGCGGTGGCCTTCGACCAACGTTCGGACGTGATCTGGTTCGACGGCAAGCTCATTGCCACCATCGACTGCAAGATCAGCCTGCTGACCCACGGCCTGCACTACGCAAGCTGCGTGTTCGAGGGCGAGCGCGCTTACGCGGGGGAGATTTTCGAGAGCACCGCCCACAGCGAGCGGCTGAAGCACTCGGCGCAGGTGCTCGACTTCGAAATCCCTTACAGCGTTGCTGAAATTGACGCCGCCAAGCGCTTGGTTCTGGAGAAGAATAACCAAAAGGACGCCTATGTGCGGCCGATCGCCTGGCGCGGCTCGGAAGCGCTCGGCGTCTCGGCGCAGAACAACAAAATCCACCTCGCCATCGCCACCTGGGAATGGCCGAGCTATTTCGACCCGGCGCAGCGGCTCAAGGGCATCCGGCTCGACCTCGCCGAATACCGCCGGCCCGACCCGAAGACCGCGCCCTGTCTCGCCAAGGCCGCCGGCCTCTACATGATCTGTACCATTTCCAAGCATCGCGCCGAAAAGCGCGGCTATGCCGACGCGATGATGTTCGATTGGCTCGGCCGCGTCGCCGAATGCACCGGCGCCAACGTCTTTTTCATCAAGGACGGCAAGATCCACACCCCGATCGCCGATTGCTTCCTCGCCGGCATCACCCGGGCGACCGCGATCGCGCTCGCCCGCCGCCGCAATATCGAGGTGATCGAGCGGCGGATCATGCCCGAGGAGCTGTCCGGCTTTTCCGAGTGCTTCATCACCGGCACCGCCGCCGAGATCACCGCGGTGTCGGAAATCGCCGACTGGAAGTTCACGCCCGGCCGCGTTACCCAGGCTTTGATGGCCGACTACACCGCCGCAGTGAAGCCGAAAGGCAAGGCGGCGGCAGCCTGAACGCCAGCGGGAGGGCGCGCAAGTTATGCGTAGGGTCCTCCCCATCGTGCTGGCCGGAGCGCTCTGCGCGGCGCAAGCCTCGCCACTTCGCGCCGCTTCTTTCGAGGATGGCCTCGACGCCTTCAATTCCGGCGATTTTTCCCACGCCTTTTCGATCTGGTGGCGGCTGTCGCGAGCGGGCGACGCCAAAGCGCAGGCCTCGCTCGGCTTCATGTACTATTCCGGCAAGGGCGTGCAGCGCGACGACAAGCAATCGCTGTTCTGGTTTCGCCAAGCCGCCGAGGCCGGACAGCCGACGGCGCAGTTCTTCCTCGGCATGCAATATCTCTACGGCCGCGGCGTGGCCCGCGACCTCGCCCAGGCCTATTCGTGGTGCGACATTGCGCTCGCCAACGGCTATTCGCAAAGCTTGTCCTGCCGCGACACCGTGGCGCGCAAGATGACGCCCGAGGATGAGCGCCGGGCTGGCGAACTCACCACCGAGTTTTTCCGCACCCACCCGTTTCGCAATTGATTTCAGTGCGATTCAGGGCTGGCGATGCAGATCAATTCGCTCCGCGCACGACCGGTACAGCCCCCATACATTCGGCTTGAGTCGCCGCCCGATTTGGCGCAATCTTTCCGCGCAATACGCCAGCAGCACTGCCTACGAACCGGCCCGCGCTCCTGCCGCGGATTGTCCGGATCGATGGGATCGAGGAAACCGCTCAGGGAGAAGGCAATGGCAGAAGATTGCCGGATCGCGCATGTCGGCGACGCGCATGCGCACGACGATCATCTTGCAGCGAGCGACGGCCCGCTGTCGGAGATCGCTCGAATCAAGGCATCGCGACGGACTTTCATCAAAGGCGTCATCGCCTCGGGCGCGACGCTCGGCGCCACCGGCTATCTGTTCCGCTCCGGCTCGGCGCAGGCGCGCAGCGTCGGCGCGGTCGAACGGCTGGTCAGCCTCAACGTCAACGGCCAGACGCGGCGCGTCGACGTGCTGCCCCATGAGACGCTGGCCAATACGCTGCGCTACAAGCTCGGCCTGACCGGCACGAAGCTATCCTGCGACCGCGGCGAATGCGGCGCCTGCACGGTGCTCGCCGACGGCACGCCGGTCTATTCGTGCACGACGCTCACCCATGCGGTCGCCGACAAGAAGATCACCACGATCGAAGGCATTGCCAAGAACGGCGAACTGCACCCGGTGCAAAAAGCCTTCATCGAAGAGATCGGCCCGCAATGCGGCTTCTGTACACCGGGTCAGGTCATGTCGGCGGTGGCGCTCCTCGCCGTTAACCCGCATCCGACGATCGAAGAAGCGCGGCGGGCCATGTCCGGAAACCTGTGCCGGTGCGGTTCCTATAACCAGTATCTGGCCGGTGTGATGCGCGTGGCGAAGGGAGGCTGAAATGGCTGATTACAAGCTCGTCGGCAAAAACTTCACTCCGCCGGATCTCGTCGCCAAGGTGACCGGCACCGCCAAATATTCGGAAGACTTCCAAGCCGAAGGCATGCTGCACGCCAAGATGGTGCTCTCGCCGATGCCGCATGCCCGCGTGCGCAATATCGACACCTCGGCGGCGCTGAAAATGAAGGGCGTCGTCGCCATCATCACGCCGGACGACGTGCCGCAATTCCCGCCGCCGGTCGATCCGATCCTCTATCGCGAGCCGGTCTATGCCGGCGCGCCGATCGTGGCGGTCGCCGCCGAATCGGAGGAAATCGCCGCCGCCGCGGTCGAAGCGATCAAGGTCGATCTCGAGCAGCTCGACCACGTCGTCGATCCGCTCGATTCGCTTTATCCGGGCGGTCCCAACGCGTTCTCCGGCGGCAACGTCGCCAACGTCAAGCTGCCGCTGCAGACCGTGAAGTGGACGGCGCAGGATTTCGCCGACTACGACCAAGGCAAAATGCCGCTGGGCAAGCCGGCGGAGCAATGGCACTACGGCGATCTCGACGCCGGCTTTGCCAAAGCCAAGGTCATCATCGAACGCAGCTTCGAGACCGCGGGCACATCGCACCACTCGATGGAGACCCGCTCCAACATGTCGTACTGGCAGAACGGCAAGTGCTACGTGCACGGGTCCACACAAAGCCAATCGTTTTTGGTCCCGCAAATCGCGCGTCTGCTCGGCATCAAGCCTGAGGACCTCGTATTCATCGCCGAGTATTGCGGCGGCGGTTTCGGCTCCAAGGGCAACGCCTATCCGCTGATCGCGATCTCCGGCCATTTGTCGAAGAAGGCCAACGGCCGGCCGGTCATGCTTCGCGTGTCGCGCGAGGAAGAGTACGCCAACGGCTCCGGCCGCGCCGGCTTCCAGGGCTGGGCGAAGATCGGCTTTGCCGAGAACGGCCGCGTCACCGCGCTCGACGTCTTCGTGGTGCAGGACAACGGGCCGAACATCGGCTTCTGGGACTTCCGCAATGCCGGCGAGACGGCGCAGATCGTCTATCAGCCGGAGGCGATGCGTTGGCGCGGCACCGCGGTGTTGACCAACACGCCGCCGCGCGGTCCGCAACGCGGCCCGGGCGAGAACCAGACGGCGATGACGCTCGAGCCGATGATCGACGAGGCCGCGCGCCAGCTCGGCATTGATCGGCTGGAAATCCGCCGCATCAATGCGCCGGACAACGACGGCTTCGAAGGCGAAGACGCCAAGGGCAAGCTGACCAGCGCCTATCTCAAAGATGCGCTGACCAAGGGCGGCGAGCTGTTCAATTGGGAGGAAAAGAAAAAGCTGTCGGGCCAGCGCAACGGCAACAAGGTCATCGGCATCGGCATCGGCAGCGCGTTCCATGCCGGCGGCTCGAACGGCTTCGACGGCATCGTGCGCATCCTGCCCGACGGCAAGCTCTACGTGCATACCGGTGTCGGCAATCTCGGCACCTTCTCGTATGCGGCGACGGCGCGCGTTCCGGCCGAGGTGCTCGGCTACGATTGGGACAACGTCGTCATTGTCCGCGGCAGGAGCGACAATCATCTACCGTGGATGATCGGCCAGTTCGGCTCCAACACCACGTACACCGCCTCGCGCGGCAACTACGTGGCGGCGGTCGATGCCAGGGACAAGCTCCTTGAACTCGCCGCCACCACGCTCGGCGGCAGCGCCGCCGACTACGAGCTGAAAAACGAAAAGGTCGTGCACAAGACGGACGCCTCGAAGTCGATCAGCTTCGCCGACGCCGCCAAGAAGGCGATCGAGCTTGGCGGCAAATATTCCGGCAAGGAGTTGCCGCCCGACATCAATCCGCTGACCAAGGCGTCGGCGACGGCGCTGGCCGGCTCCGGCCTGGTCGGCGTCGCCAAGGACAAGCTGCCCAAGCGCGGCTTGACGCCGGCGCTGGTCGCCGGCTTCTGCATGATCGAGCTCGACCGCGAGACCGGCCAATTCGAGATCAAGGAATATCTCGGCGTGGCCGATTGCGGTACCGTGCTGCATCCGGAGGGCCTTAGGACGCAAATCTTCGGCGGCAGCATGATGGGCTTCGGTCTCGCCACCACCGAGCGCATCGTCTACGACCACCAGCTCGGACTGCCGGCCACCGTGCAGTTCGATCAGGCCAAGCCGCAGACCTATCTCGACATGCCGAAGGTGTTCAACTGGGCGGCCGTCGATCGGCCGGACCGCGACAACCCGGTCGGCGTCAAGGGCATCGGCGAGCCGATCATGGGCGCGGCAGCGGCGGCGTTGATCAACGCCATCGCCGATGCGCTCGGCGGCAAGTACTTCCACCGCACGCCGGTGGTCCGCGACATGATCGTCAACGCGCTTGCCGAGCGGCCGCAATCGTACAAGCCGCTGCAAGCCAACACGATGTAACGGGGGAGCCCAGCCATGATGATCAAGGATGTCATTCCGGGCTTCGAACTCTATCGGCCCGCCACCATCGCCGACGCAGTCGCCCTGCTCGACCAGCATAAGGCCGACGTCTGGAAGCTCGCCGGCGGCAACGACTCGCTGTCCTGGTTCAAGGACCGCGTCAAGCGCCCCAAAGTCGTGGTCGATCTGACCGGCATTGCCGAGATGCGCGGCGTCAAGGAGACAGCGGACGGGATCGAAATCGGCGCGCTCACCACCATCAGCGACGTCGAGAAGAACCCGATCGTCAACAAGAGCTACAAGCTTCTGGCCGAAGCGGCGGCGAAAGTCGCGAGCCCGCAGATCCGCAACACCGG
>JASHWN010000237.1 GCA_030044035.1 Xanthobacteraceae bacterium | reverse complement strand
ATCAAGCAGGCCGGCTTCTGGACCACGTTGATCGGCGATTCCAATCAGGAGCTGACCTATCTACTCGCCTGGGAATCGCTGGCCGAGCGTGAGAAGAAATGGAACGCGTTCATGGCCGATCCGGCCTGGATCTCGGCGCGGGCCGACAGTGAAAAGGATGGGCCGATCCTGCAGAACGCCAGCAACCAGATTTTGCAGCCGACGGCGTTCTCAGCGGTGAAGTGACGCCGGCGTTGACCTCGCGCTGCGCGGCAAGCATGGTCGGGCGGCGAGGGCGCTCATGACTGCAAATTCCATCGTCGCCGTCGGCAAGGTCCGCTTCGGCAATAAGCTGCCGCTGGCGCTGATCGCGGGGCCGTGCGCGCTTGAAAGCCGCGCGCACGCCCTGGAGATGGCGACGGCGCTCAAGGAGATTGCGGCGCGGGTCAACGTCGGCTTCGTCTATAAAACCTCGTTCGACAAGGCCAACCGCACCAGCGGCAAGAGCGCCCGCGGCATCGGCCTCGACAAGGCGCTCGCGATCTTTGCCGAATTGCGCGGAAAACTCGGCGTGCCGGTGCTCACCGACGTGCACGAGCCGGAGCAGTGCGCGCCGGTCGCCGAGGTCGTCGATGTTTTGCAGATTCCGGCGTTCCTATGCCGGCAGACCGACCTTCTGATCGCCGCGGCCAAAACCGGCCGCGCGATCAACGTCAAGAAGGGTCAGTTTCTGGCGCCCTGGGACATGACCAACGTCGTGGAAAAAATCACCGGCGCGGGCAATCGCAATGTGCTGGTGACCGAGCGTGGCGTTTCTTTCGGCTACAACACGCTCGTCTCCGACATGCGTGCGCTGCCGATTCTGGCGGAGAAGACCGCAGCGCCGGTGATCTTTGACGCCACCCATTCGGTGCAGCAGCCTGGCGGCCAGGGCACCGCATCGGGCGGCGAGCGCCAATTCGTGCCGGTGCTGGCGCGGGCGGCCGTGGCGGTCGGCGTCGCCGGCGTGTTCATCGAGACCCATCAGGCCCCCGACAAGGCGCCGTCGGACGGGCCAAACATGGTTCCGCTCAAGGACATGGAGCCGCTTCTTCAGCGTCTGTTGCAATTCGATAAGCTGGCCAAAAGCGGCTAGGGCGCTTCACTCGGTCATCAGATGAATGGCGTCGGGTGCGATCTCGGCCACCACGGTGGCATCTTGGCCGAGCTTCATCGCCTGCCATTGCGGGGCCAGCAGGTAAGCCTTGAGCGCAAAGCCGCAGTCGATCTGCACCATGACCAACGGTCCGATAGTTCGCGAGCCGATCACGTGGCCTTGCAGCCGATTGACGGCACCAGGTGGTTCGGCGGCGACGTGAGCCGATGAGAGCGCCACGTCCTCTGCTCGAATGGCCAACAACACGGACGCTCCGGAGCTCCCAACGTTTGGCGACGAGATGGCGCGCAGCGTGCGCTCGCCGACCGCGAGCGTGAAACAGCCGTCCGACTGCGCGACGACTTGACCCGGCAGAATATTCTCGACCCCGACGAACCGGGCAACGAACGAATTGGCCGGCTTGCCAAAAATCGCCGCCGCCGCGCCGCTTTGCACGATGGCGCCGTCGCGCAGCACGACGATCGTATCGGCGAGCGCCACCGCGTCGTCGTGATCGTGGGTGACGAAGATCGCCGGAATGGCGAGCGCGTGCAGGAACGATTTGAGCTCTTCGCGCAGCTGATCGCGCGTTTCGGCATCGAGCGCGGAAAACGGCTCATCGAACAGGAAAAGGTCGGGCGCGCTGGCAAGCGCGCGGGCCAGTGCCACGCGCTGCTTTTCGCCGGCGCTGAGCCCGGCCGGCGCGCGGTGTGCCAAGTGGGCAATGCCGAAGTAGGACAGGAGCGCTTCCGGATCGCCGTGCTGCGGCAGGCCCGCGTCGTGTGCAATGGCAGCGCGCCCGGCGCGACGGGCGATCGCCACGTTCTGCACGACGTTGAGATGCGGAAACAGGCCGAAATTCTGCACCACGAAGCCGACCCGACGCTGCTCGGGCGGCAGCGCCGTCACGTCGCGGCCGCCGAGCAAAACGCGGCCGCTGTCGGGCCGATGAAAGCCGGCGATGGTTTCCAGCGTCACCGATTTGCCGGCGCCATTCGGGCCGAGGATGACGAGAATCTCGCCGCGCCCGAGCTTGAAGTCGAGCTTGTTCAGGCGAAAGGCGCCGAGCGTCAGCGACAGCGCCTCGACGGCAACGGCGGCGGCGACGCTCATCGGCCGCCTGGCGCCGGCACGCCGCGCTGCGCCAAGGCACGCAACAGCACGAATAGGCCGAGCGAAACGATGAGCAGCAGCAGCGCGGCGGCCGCGGCCTGCTCCAAGCCGAAGCTCAGGAACAGCTCATAAATCTTCACCGGCGCCGTCATCGGGTAATAGACCAGGATGACGACCGCGCCGAACTCGCTGATCGAGCGCGCGTAAGTCAACGTCACGCCGGTCATGATGCTGTGCCAGACCAGCGGCAGCGTGATGCGCAGAAATGTCCGCCACGGTCCTAGTCCCAGCGTGCGGGCGATTTGCTCGAGCCGCGGATCGACGGCTTCGAAGCCGATCCGCGCCGCGTTGACCGTGTAGGGCGCCGAGACGAACAGCATCGCCACGACGATGCCGGCGAGCGTGCCCCAGAACTTCAGCCCGACCAGCGCCTGCAGCGGCTCGCCGAACACGCCCTGGCGGCCGAATACCATCAGGAGCGCGATGCCGGCGACCGTGTGCGGTACGGCGAGCGGCAGGTCGATCAAAGCGGCGATCACGCCCTTGCCGGGAAACGTCGTGCGCGCCAGCACATAGGCGAGCGGCACGCCGGCGAGCGCGGCCAGCGTGGCGGACAGAAATGCGCCCTCGAGGCTGAGCGCGATTGCCGCGCGCACGTCGGCCATGCCTGCGACTTCACCGAGGTTTTGCGCCGATTGGTGCGCGGCGAGCGCGATGAGCGGGATCACCAGGAAAGCGAGCAGCACGCTGCCGCAAAACCAGCATAACAGATAAAGCGTGCCGGGCCGGCTTGGCGCGGCGCGTGCTGGCCGCGGGCCTCTGATCGGGGCAACGCGGCTCGCCGTTCCGTCCGTCATCTTGCGGTCATGTCACTTCGCAGTCAGGAACTGGGCCACGGCTTGACCAGCTTTTTCAGCTCCGCCGGCATCGCCTCGATGTGCACCGCGTAGGGCGGGCTGAATGCGCCGAAGCCGTTGTCCTTCATGACCGCCTGGCCGTCGGGCCCGAGCAGCAAGGCGACATATTTTTCCGCAAGCCCGGCGTTCTTGCCGCCCTCGACCATGGTGACGGCGTAGACGATCGGTGCGCCGAAAAGATCGCCATTCTTGGTGTGAGCAACGCCGTCTTTGTAGAACGAAGCTTCGGCCGGGTCGCTGAGATTGATCTTGGCCGGCAGGTCGATGAATTTGAGATGATGCTGCAGGGCGTCGGAGCGGTAGATGGCGAGGTAGTCGATCTGGCCGAGCTGCAGCGCCGAGATCAGCGACGTCTCGGTGTCGCGCACGTTGGTGAGCGGCGCATTGGCGAGAATGCCCTGTTCGAGGCCGGGCGCCTGATAGAATTTTTCTGCGAGGCTGAGCATCTGAACGGTCTGGTAGCCGGACGGGTCGGTGTCCGGATTGGACCGCCCGATCTCGACGCCGGGCCGCGCCAGGATCTTGTACCAGTTCTGCGCGTTGATCTCGCCGGCGTACTTGCTCTTGTCGGTATAGACGAAGGTGATCGCGTTGCGGGCGAAGCCGGCATACCAGGCTGCGTGCGCCGGACTGGCGAACATGTATTTGGGAATGACGCTGTAATCGGCGACGGCAAGCAGATCGGCATCCTGGTGCAGGTCGGTGATCCGCTTCGCCATCATCACGCTGCCGCCGAACTGCGCTTGCACGGTGACGTCGGCGTTGTTCTTCTCAAACAGCGTATCGAGTTGACGGAACGGCACCGCCAGCGTGCCGGCGGCATAGATCGTCAGCGCGGTCGGCTCGGCGGCCTGCAAGACCGGAATGGCAGTCGACACTGTGACGGCGCAGAACAGAGCGGCGCAAAGGCCTGGTGCGAACTTCATGGCTGGCTCGTCGAGAAATTGCTCGTAGGTTCGCATCGGTCATAGCAACGCGTTTTCGCGGCTGCACATCAAATTTGAAAATTCCGCAAAAAAACCGCAATGAGTGCCTGGCCGTGATCATAGGCATTCCCTATGACATGGCATTCCTCGTCATTCTTTTCCGGGCAGATTACGGCTTCGCTTTTGGCCATCTGGGCCTCGGCGTGCCGCCGCTCATCGGAGCCGCCGTGATCGCGACCATCGGCCTTGTCTGCGCACGCTTGCTGCGGCATCGGCGGCAAGGTCCGGGACTTGCCGAGAGGCCGTAAAACGCCCATCATGAACCTATCGGCCAGGGGTGCCGTGTCCTTTTCCTGAAGTAGAGGGGAAGGGCCCGGCTGAGATCAAACCCGTCGAACCTGTCTGGGTCATACCAGCGAAGGGAGCCGCGTCTGACGGACCACACACCCCATTCGAGCCCTGTCGGCAAAAAGCCGCGCGTCGCGATCATTGGCGCCGGCGTGATCGGGCTTGGCATTGCCTGGCGGCTGGCCGGCCGCGCCAGCGTCGAAGTTTTCGATCGGAGCGCCGCCGGCTCGGGGGCGAGCCACGCCGCGGCCGGCATGCTGGCGGCCTGCTGCGAAGCCGAGCCCGGCGAGGAGGATTTGGTCGCGCTCGGCCGCGACAGCCAAGGGCGCTGGCCCGGTTTCGCCGAGGAGCTTTGTCGCGCCAGCGGCATCGACGTCGAGCTGCGTCGCGAGGGCACCCTGGTGCTGGCGCTGACCGCCGATGACCAGGCGCAAATCGACCATCATTTGGAGTTTCAGCAACAAAAACTCGGCTTGCCGCTGCAATGGCTCTCGGCGGCCGAGACGCGATCGCGCGAGCCGCATCTCGCGGGCAAGATCGCGGGCGCGGTGTTCTCGCCGCAAGACCACCAAGTCGATAATCGCAAGCTTGTGCAAGCGCTGCGGACCGCCGCCGAGCGGATCGGCGTCACGATTCACGAGCATCGGCCGGTCAAGGAAATCTTGGTGCGCGGCGGCCGTGCCGGCGGTATCGTGCTCGACGATGGAACGATGGTACCTGCCGACGTCGTCGTGCTCGCCGCCGGCGCCTGGTCGCGCAGCATCGGTGGCTTGCCGCCGGACCGCCGGCCGCCGGTGCGACCGGTCAAAGGCCAGATGCTGGCGCTGCAGATGGATGCCGCCGCGCCGCTGCTCAACCACGTGCTCTGGGCGCCCGGCGTTTACCTCGTGCCGCGGCGCGATGGCCGGCTGATCGTCGGCGGCACGGTCGAGGAAAAGGGATTTGATGAGGCCATCACCGCCGGCGGGCTGTTGACGCTGTTGGAGGCCGCGTGGCGCGCGGTGCCCGCGATTGAAGAGCTGCCGGTTGCCGAAATCTGGGTCGGCCATCGGCCGGGCAGCCGCGACGATGCGCCGATCCTCGGCCGCGGCCCGCTCGATGGCCTGTTCTATGCCACCGGCCACCATCGCAACGGCATCCTGCTCACGCCGGTCACCGCCGATGCGATGGCGCGCCTGATCCTCGATGACGTGCTCGATCCGGCGATCCAGCCGTTCGGCCTGGAGCGTTTTCTGCCGGCACGCGCGGCCGAGTGAAGGGATACCGATGAGCGATCAGCGCACCCTCATGCAGCACATTCGCGTCAATGGCGCGAGCGAGCCGCTGACTGCCGCCACGCTGGAACAGCTGCTGTTGGCAAAGGAAGTCGACACCGGCCAGCGCGGCATTGCGGTTGCGCTCAACGGCGCGGTCGTGCCGCGCGCCGCCTGGCGCGATACCGCGCTCAAGCCCGGCGACGGCGTTGAGATCGTGCGCGCCCGGCAGGGCGGCTAGGGAGCAAAAAATCATGTCCGATCCGCTGATCATCGCCGGCCATCAATTCGGCTCCCG